>JBKJKY010000054.1:0-2997 GCA_046597175.1 Parcubacteria group bacterium | reverse complement strand
AGTGAAGAGATTCAATTAAGCGCTGGTAAACGGCGGGAGTAACTATGACTCTCTTAAGGTAGCCAAATGCCTCGTCCTCTCATTAGGGACGCGCATGAATGGATTAACGAGATTCCCTCTGTCCCTACCTACTATCCATCGAAACCACAGCCAAGGGAACGGGCTTGGGCGGAATAGCGGGGAAAGAAGACCCTGTTGAGCTTGACTCTAGTCAGTTATTGTGAAGTGACTTGAGAGGTATAGAATAAGTGGGAGCATTTATGCGTCCGTGAAATACCACTACTCTTGATGTTGTTTCACTGAGCCAGTTGATGGAGGTAGCTCATCCTTCGGGGTGAGTTGTTTCGAGGAGGAAACAGCAACCTTGTGACGCTGCGACTCCGGCTGGTGACAGTTTCTGGTGGGGAGTTTGGCTGGGGCGGCACATCTGTTAAACAATAACACAGGTGTCCTAAGGTGGACTCCATGAGAACAGAAATCTCATTTAGAGCATAAGGGCAAAAGTCCATTTGATTTGTACTTTCAGTATGAGTGCAAAACGGGAAACCGTGGCCTAACGATCCTTTTGTTGTGTCAGAATTTGACGCAAGAGGTGTCAGAAAAGTTACCACAGGGATAACTGGCTTGTGGCAGCCAAGCGTTCATAGCGACGTTGCTTTTTGATTCTTCGATGTCGGCTCTTCCTATCCCTCCCTCGCATCCGGGGGAAACGGTAAGATTGTTCACCTACTAACAGGGAACGTGAGCTGGGTTTAGACCGTCGCGAGACAGGTTAGTTTTATCCTACTATTCCAGCATGTGCAGACAGTAATCCAAGGCAGTACGAGAGGAACTCTTGGGTATCGTATATGGTTTATTCCACTCTTCGACCGATGACAGTGGAGATGCTACGGCGACAAGGATAACGGCTGAACGCCTCTAAGCCGGAAGCCTGACTGACAAGCACATAACAAAGTACCCCTAGAAAAACGCATAGATCAGCCCCTCAAAAGGCGACAGGCGACATCATTTGTTGCTCGTGGGTGGGAGACGTCCCATTGGCGGGTGACATTAATTCAATATGGGGAGTACGTCGATCCCGTACAGACGATGCGGTTTATGCTTCACGGTTGTGTAAGCGGGAGAGTAGATTATTTTCTACGATCAGCTGAGCATTATCCGCCTAAGAAATATGAAGCTCGATTGGTGGTTCAGTGTTACTCACTTGTGTGTAGCCTGGGCCCTTTGGGGGGGTGACCACGCCCCCCGTTGCTGAGCAACAAAGTGGATCCTGGGGCGCAAATTTCCGCGTTTGGTCGGCGCGAAGGTCACGCAAAGGCCCGGCACAAATATAAATTAAAGTCCCGATACAAATTGAACAATAAGATATGATTAAGTATGATTTTAGGCAAACTCTATGTTTACAAATGGCCCAGTGGATTGAGCATGGAATTACCAGCAAGACGATGCGTGTTCAACGCTCGTTCTATATTAAGCTTTTGAAAGATATATGATTCTATATGTAGAAGTCCATTTTTCGGCTTTTTTTGCACTTGGGCATGGTATAGCGGATTGAACAGAGTGTTCTCAAGCAGACTACGGGTGTTCGAGTCCATTTCTGGGGCACTAAAGTTTCTTTTTGCCTGGATATTGGAGCGAACATTGCGGAAAACTTGAGTAAAGAGGTGCTTCAGATCATGTACAAGCTTGGTAGATTCAGCATGCATGATATGGTGAGACAAAATTCTGTCAAGTCATCGACTCTGTCAAAATACTTGCTCTGAACCAAAATCTTTGCCAGGTTCAGCCTATTACAGATCATTCTGGGCCCTCTGCTTTTGATGATGTGTTGTACTGACTATATGGCGCAAATATACCAAAAAGAAAGTTTGGGTCTACTCTGGTTCGTTCAAAACGTTGACCTAAAGTCTGTCCCAAAAGAAAGTTCTGTCCGTTCACATTACAAACGCTTTTAAACGTGATTCCAATCCCAATAGGCTATCACAGATAGCGATAAGATGTCATCTGCAAGTTTTTGTCGTCCAGATATGCCTTGTTCGTGTTCTCGCCTTGTGGCTACAAACAAACCATGTCAAGTTGAATAGCAAGGATAGCGAACTCAAACTTCGTAATGCAGTTTTCGTGTGGATTAGAGTATATCGTGGAGATATACAAAGTATCAATTCGATTGGAAAAGTGAAATAGCGGATAACCACACTTAGTTCCAATTTGATAGCGAGAATACGCCCTGTAAGTCAGTGACAATGAAGAAAAGTTGGGATTTGAAACTTGAGCGTCTGATACATTGATGGTATACTTGTAATGAGTAGGTGTACCGAAAATTAGGTCTTAATCTTGCCTACGTCGCTCAGAATGTACGTCTCAATTTTGGAGAAAAGACAAATTGCTTCAGTACACATCACAGACGTGTCACATTACAATTTCCATTACCCATGTCCGATATGCATAGCGATAAGATACTGTATGTCAATTTTCGTTGTCTAAGAAGGTGTAGATCGTGAGTTTGCCTATTGAGCGTAAATGTAACTTGTCCCGTTCGCTAGCATCGAAGCCAATCCCAAACTGTGTTGTAACCTTATGGAGTATGTTTTACTATAGTATGGAGTGCTGCAAACTATCAGGTGCATTGAAAATGGGCATTGCTTCGTATTCAACCTTTGTTCCAATTTGATAGCGAGAATACGCCTCGTTAGTCAGTGGCAAAGAAGAAAAGTTGGGATTTGAACCTTGAGCGTCTGATCCATTGATGGTATAATTGTAATGAGTAGGTGTACCGAAAATTAGGTCTCAATCTTGCCTACGTCGCTCAGAACGTACGTCTCAATTTTAGAGAAAAAGACAACTCGCCTCAGTACACATCACAGACTTGTCACATTTCAATTTCCATACCTTACGTCCATTGTGCATAACGATAAGATACTGTATGTCAATTTTCGTTGTCCCAAAATGTGTAGATCGTGAGTTCGCCTATTGAGCGTAAATGTAACTTGTCCCGTT
>JBKJKY010000076.1:0-6206 GCA_046597175.1 Parcubacteria group bacterium | reverse complement strand
GTTTTCTTAGTTGCTCCTTCCCCCCCTTTCTCATCCTGGAGATACCATGTCCGAAACCAAAAACCCCGGACCACTTTCAGACGTCGTTCTGGCGCCTGAAGAAGAAAAACTCTTTACCCCGGAGTCTTGCAAAGCCTCCATTGACCGCGCCATGGAAGCGGTAAAGAAAATCAACGAA
The DNA here is from genome assembly GCA_046597175.1 of Parcubacteria group bacterium. Lineage (GTDB taxonomy): Bacteria > Patescibacteriota > Minisyncoccia > Phycocordibacterales > Zambryskibacteraceae > CAYLHJ01. The sequence continues at coordinate 6,028 of JBKJKY010000076.1, read as the reverse complement.
GAGGAGAAGCGAGAGACTACTCAAGAATAATCCTCCACATGAAGCATGGCCAACACCGCACGGTGTTGGCCATTTGTAATAACGTTAATCCGCCTTCGGATGTCTCTCCAAAAAGTCTTGGATCATGGCTTGTTCCTTTTCTACAAACTCAACTCCATGCTCCACTTCGGTAAACCTTCGGAGAAATCCAACTTCTGCACGGAGGGCCATGATTATGCCCTTTTCTTCCCCAAATCGAGATATTAATTCTTGGATAAATTCTTTGTAATTCATACCTATAGTATACAATCTTTTTAATCCTGCGTGATATACTTGGAACAGTTTCTATTATTTAATAATATCTTTTTTATGATGAAAAAACTTTTGATTGCGACTGTGCTTTCACTGGCCCTTGCAAACTCTGCAAGTGCTGCAGCAAGTAACAAAGTATTGCTTTGCCACTCTACTAATTCTGCACAAAATCCAACTGTGATGATTAATGTTTCTGAAAACTCAGTAGAAGCACAGCTTGCGGAAGGTAGCACCCTTCCAAGACAACTTCCTGACGGTTCATACACCTGCACAGTTGAGGTAGTTCCAGAGTAAAATACTAAAAAAAATCCCGATTTTGGCACGGCCAAAATCGGGATTTTTTGTTTCCATCTCCATTTTGAAAAAGCATGATTTACAACTTTCCCTTCGTGGCCCCCTTACATCCCTGAAAGCCCTATGGTATACTAATACCCATATCAGATTAGTTAGAAAATAATACAAAAAATATGGCAAAGCCTAATTCAGCGTTCATGAAGCCGATGACACTCAGTCCTGAGCTCGCAGAAGTTATCGGAAAGGGACCAATGTCTCGAACAGAAGTTACCAAAAGTCTCTGGGCATACATTAAGAAGAATGATCTCCAGGATCCAAAGAACAAGCGTGATATCATCGCTGACGAGAAACTCAAAGCAGTATTCGGAAAGCCAAAGGTAAACATGTTCGAAATGACCAAGATTGTTTCTGGACACCTTTCATAGGCAGACGAAATACGGATAACGAAAATCGAGAACGGAAAGAAAAAGTACAATACCATAGGGACGGGAGAGCTATCGAGCGGAGAAATTATTCAATAATCTCACCATCATGCTTACGAACATCGCAATCGTCTTAGTAATTCTCTGGGCTGTTGGCTTTCTCGGATTTCATGTCCTTGGAGGTCTCATCCACATCCTACTTGTGTTAGCTGTCATACTGTTCCTCGTGCGTGTCATCCAAGGGAGAAACCCCCTTGCATAGTAACCAAAACACCAGCTGCAGTAACAGCTGGTGTTTTGTAGACCGTGCAATTATTACCTAATCATTAAAATTTATGAATAAAACACCTGCTATTGTAATCATTACTCTCGTTGTGCTCGCTCTTATTGGATATTTCGCTTTCTGGTCACCAAAAAGTACGACAGTAGAGGTCCCCGCTGACACCACTCAAAACACAACTAACACAAAACCAGACTCAAACACTCCACAAGCAGGAACAGTTAGTGCGAACCTCCCAACCATCTTCCTCGCAACAAAAGGAGCATTCTCAATCCGTCTTCCACTTGGATATACTGCGGATGAAAACTTTGTAAACCAAATTACTCCAACTCAGAAAACTACTGGTGCTAAATTTACTATTCCAAAATCTCTCGCAGCAGGAACGAATCTTAGTTCAGATACGTATTTGACCGTTGAACAGCAGTCAAACACTTCTGCATGTACTCCATTTGAATTTACCGATCTTAAAACAGCTCCCGTTTCATCAATTACTGAAGGCAAGGTTACTTACTCAGCGATCACCATGTCTAACGCTGGGGCAGGAAACCGATATGAGACAACAATCTATGCAATCCCTGGAACCAACCCTTGTACTGCAATCCGGTATGTAGTCCATTACTCTGCGCTTGATAACTATCCAAAAGGAACAGTGAAGGAATTCAACAAGGTAGCGCTCCTTGCACAGTTTGACTCTATCAGACAGTCTCTGATACTGAAATAAAGAATTTCAAAAACTAACCGACAAACAAAAAGACCGTAAAGCGGTCTTTTTGTTTGTATTATTACAGGTATAATTACAGAATGGAAAAACGGTCTGATCTTTCACGAAGACTTCACAAAGATCTGTTTTGGTTTGTAATCAGTATCGCCCTCGCACTTTTCTTGGTCCACACCGGTATTGTCATCCATCTCTTGGCGAGTGCTACGCAGTTAAAGCTCATTGGAAGTTTTGTCGCCGGGCTCTTCTTTACTTCCCTTTTTACCATCGCACCTGCAGGGATTGTTCTCGCCCATATCGCAGAAAGTACCCCAATTATGGTTGTTGCATTCCTCGGTGCACTTGGCGCCATGGTGGGTGACCTTCTTATTTACAAATTCCTCCAAAACAACCTGACTGAAGACATCCATGATCTTTTGGCCCTCCCTCGATATCGCCGTATCAAACGACTCTTTGGCGTTCGAAAGCTCCGACTCATGCGGCCATTCATTGGCGCAATTGTTATTATATCCCCCCTTCCTGATGAGATCGGCTTAGCACTCCTCGGGCTTTCTCGAATTCCTGTTTCCATTATGCTCCCCCTTACATTTATGCTGAACTTCTTCGGTATCCTTCTTATTTGCTACAGTGCCGGACTACTCTAATTCTGCTTTCTAGCATCTTTCCAAATCTTTGGTTACAATAAGGCACAAAATGGCTCCGTATTCGAAGGAAAATTTCAAAGCTGACGTAGCCGAGGCGAAACTTCTCCAAAAGAAGCACGGTACAAGTTATTACTTCGCCACAGCCTTCATGCCAGCGCGTCTTCGAGATGCCACCTATACGCTCTATGCATTCTTCCGCGTTCCCGATGAGATTGTCGACAGTAGCAAGGAAAAATCAATTTCTCAGATACAAAGTGAACTCACCACATGGGAACACGACTGGAAACTCGCATACGAAAGTGCTCACTCGGTAAGTCCAATTCTTCGTGCGACTGCGTATGTATTTCATCATTACAAAATTCCTTTTACTCTTAGTACGGATTTTCTATCTGCTATGATGCAAGATACTGAGAAGTCAGAGTATGTAAGCTACGGTGATCTTGAGCAATATATGTATGGTTCCGCTGGGGTTGTCGGTATCATGATGTCATACATCATTGGATTTAAAAACGATCACACACTGGCCTACGCAGAGAAGCTTGGTGAAGCAATGCAAATGACAAACTTCCTTCGAGATATCGGAGAGGATTACCGTGACCGAGGCCGTATCTATATGCCAAGGGACGAACTTGGCAGATTCAACATTACCGATGAAATACAAACAGGAAGAGTAACGGAGGGATGGAAAGAGTTCATGAAATTTCAAATCGCTCGTACTCGAAAGCTCTATAAAGAATCGGAAATAGGGATTGAGGAGCTTGATTCTGGTGGACAGCTCGCCGTAAAGCTCGCTTCAGTACTATATGCAAGAATTCTCAACAAAATCGAAGAAGCAAACTACGATTGTCTAAACCAAAGAGTCCGCACCAGTTTCCCAGAGAAACTCCAGCTCGCATTACCAACCAGCATTCGTCACATCACCACACTATGAGTAAAAAAATTATTATTGTTGGGGGAGGTATCGGAGGGCTTGGGACTGCAATGCTCTTTAGTAAAAAAGGCTACGACGTTACGCTCATAGAAAAGAATACTCACCTCGGCGGTCGAGCAAATATATTTACCGAAAAAGGTTTTACCTTTGATATGGGTCCATCGTGGTACATGATGCCGGATATTTTTGCCGACTTTTTCAAACTTGTGGATGAAGATATTTCAGACTATCTAACCCTCGAAAGACTCTCCCCTTCCTATCGTGTATTTCTCCAAAGTGAGGCTGGCAAACACTATGATTTCTTTTCTGACATGGAGAAGAACAAAGCAACCTTTGAGTCACTCGAACCTGGCTCAGGTAAAAAGCTCGAGGAGCATTTAGCGCGAGGAAAATTTCAATACGAAATCTCAAAGCAAGAGTTTATGTACAAAAACTATGACTCCATCTTCGATTTTGTGAACAAGCGAGTTATGACTGCCGGACGAAAACTCCCACTCTTCAAGTCTATGAGCAGTATTGTAAACGGAATATTCAACAACGAATTACTCCAAAAAGTCCTTCAATACCAAACTGTGTTGCTCGGAACTTCTCCGTACAATACTCCGGGCATCTATTCCCTCATGAACTACGTCGATTTTGCCCTCGGTGTTTGGTATCCGAAAGGTGGTATCTACGAGCTTATCAAGGCGCTCGTCGCTATTGCAGAGAAAAATGGGGTGAAGTTTTTAACGAACACTCCTGTATCAAGCATCATCGTGGAAAACGGAAATGCGGTTGGAGTAAAACTTGAGAACGGCAATGAGATACGTGCAGACTATGTGATTTCAAATGCTGACTACGAGCATACGGAAATGAAACTCCTCGAGCCAAAATATCGCGAACACACTGAGAAGTATTGGGACAAACGCACCCTCGCACCATCTGCATTCATTATGTACCTTGGTGTCGATGGGAAAGCACCGAGCCTCACCCACCACAATCTCTTATTCTCAGCTGATTGGATAAAAAATTTCAAACAAATATTTGATACGGTAGTTTGGCCTGACTCTCCTTCTATCTATGTATCTAAACCATCAGAAACTGATAACACGGTCGCACCAGAAGGATCTGAGAACATGTTTGTCTTGGTACCGATTGGGTCAGGGCTTGAGTACACAGATACGGAAATGAGGGACTATGGAGATAAAGTGCTTGATATCATTGAAAAAAGTATGAAGGTAGAAAATTTTAAAAATAGAATTCTCTACCGTCGTGATTACTGTGTCAAAGATTTTATGAAAGATTACAACAGTTACAAAGGGACCGCTCTCGGCCCCGCCCATACCCTTATGCAAACTGCATTTTTCCGCCCGAATAACATTAGTAAAAAAGTAAAAAATCTCTTCTTTGTAGGTGCATACACGAATCCTGGTATTGGTATGCCGGTATGTCTTATCTCAGCAGAGCTTGTATACAAACGTATCGAAGGTATTACGGACCCGGGGCCACTGACAACGCTCTAAAAAACTTCACCCCGGTCGCTTACAAGCGACCGGGGTGATTTTGAATCGAGAACTACCTACTAAAATACAGAAAGACCAGGTTCATAAAAACAACAAAGAGAAGTGCGGTTAGGCTATTGTAGTAGTGCCAAAAATAGCTTCCGGGCACCAGATGGAATACTGTGGGGAAATCTTTGATATACGACTCATCTCCCCGCTCAATGTCAGACTTTGAAGCGGCCGTGAGCATCGCAACACCAATTAACACTAGGGGTGCATACGCGAGTACGATGATTTCACATACACCACTCACGATGAACCCCACTCGGTACTTATGTTCAAAACAATCCCAGTTTACCCATACATAGAGTGCCGAAACAATGGCAATGATCCCTGCTGAGACAAGGTTTGGCAATGTGGCGCTCGTCATCTCGCTCTCCTTTTTTGAAGTACAAGTGCAATCCTAAAATTAGACTACAATACGGTGTAAAATTTACAAGTGCCCAGCGTAAAACAATATCGAAAAGAAAATAATCATCCCCGCAATACCATTCAAATACGGAAAGTACGTGTAGAGCTTCAGTAATGCATCTTCGGTTTTAGTTCGAAGAGATATCAGCATAAGACCCGCGTAGACGACGCCAAGGGCAACGGAGACAACGCCAAAATATTGAAATGTGAGAACTGCAGAAAGTACATAAAGAGCAAGACAGAGAATAATGGTCCTGTTTCGGCCGAATGTGGTAGCGATGGTCGAAAGCCCTGCACTTGAGTCTGCAGAAATATCAGGAACCGCAGAATAGGCATGCATGGCAATTGCCCATGCCATACCAGCAAGGATTGGATAGAGTGGAAAACCAGCTCCACCCACCAAATAATACCCGAACGCTCCGGTAGCAACGTAGTGACCCGCACTAAAGATACTGTCGAAAAATGGTCGTGCTTTCGCGCGAATTGGTTTTGCTGA
>JBKJKY010000074.1:0-4904 GCA_046597175.1 Parcubacteria group bacterium | reverse complement strand
CCGTATATAAACTAAAATTTGGAATATGCAGAATTCTGGTACACTTATGAATATGTATTACATTGTTGGACTTGGAAATCCGGGAGAAGAATATGAAAATACTCGGCACAATACGGGAAGGCTCGTCCTGGCGCCGTTTTTGAAGCAAAATGGTTTTGCTGATTTGGCTTTCAGCAAAAAAACAAAAGCACTTGAGACTGTCGGTAAGATTGGCAGTGATAAGGTGACGGTGATTTTCCCTGAAACGTATATGAATAAGTCAGGTGCAAGTCTGCTCTCACATATTACAAGCGCAAAGAAAGCCCAGAATCTGGTCGTAGTGTATGACGATCTTGATTTACCACTCGGAACTATTAAAATTTCGTACAATCGAAGTTCAGGTGGTCACCGTGGGCTTGAGTCTATTATTCGAGTACTCAAAACCACAGAATTTATCCGCATTCGCGTTGGTATCTCACCAAGCACTCCAAGCGGAAAATTAAAGAAGCCAAAAGGGGAGGCAGATGTAGAAAAGTGGATTATTGGGGAGTTCAAACCGAAAGAAATGGATGAATTGAAGAGAATCAGTAAACGCGTTGCAACTGCACTCTCCACAATTATTGAATTTGGGTATGAACGGGCAATGACGGAGAGTAACTAAAAGTTTTCAGTCGTTAGTTTTAAGTTTTGAGTGAATACAAAGAAGTTGCAATCCAAAGTGAGGAAAATGATAAAGCCCCGGCTGACCTGAGTCAGCCGGGGCTTTGGTTTTCTACCTCGTGTCCAGATCGAAGTTGTGTGCAGACAATTTCTTTCGGAGATACGTCATAGATCCTTTGATTGCCGACCATTCGTGCGGATCTGCTCTGCGCTCGAGGTCGCTGCATGCCCTTGGGCTAAGTGAGAAGTAGAGGTTCCGTGTCCCATCAAATAAGTGATAGTCGGCAAAACCGTAGTGTCGTATGTCTGTGATTGCATCATCGATTGCTCGGTAGTTTCCGGACACTATGTCTTCATAGAAACCTTCGTACACAAGACCTTTGCGTTTCAGGTATCTCAGATATTTATTCCAAGCAAGGTGAAGTTTGTCTACGGGAACATATCTCCACCCTGCTTGATACAAAAATACACAGATATAGAGCACAAGATCGTACCGTCGATCATCTTCATCACGAGTCATTGGTGGAAATTCTTTAATCTCCCTGAATCGTCCAAATGATGACATCGGTATCTCCGCGTGAAGGGTTTGTACGTACGTGTTCTTTCATGACTCTACCTTTTCCTCATTTTTTTGCAATTCAAAACCCGTGGCCTTCGGCCACGGGTTTTGAATGTTTTGCATTTACTAAAAACTTAAAACTAACGACTTAAAACTTTTCTCCCTATTTCTTCGCCTTATCAACATACGAGAGTGCCATCTTTTGTTCCTTTGGATCAAAGAGGGTGATCTTGAAGTCGTAAGTTCGTCCGAGTTCGAGTTTCTCACGGAGCTTTTCTTCTGAACCGAATTCAGAAATGTGTACGAGACCTGCTACACCTTCTTCAATTGATGCGAGTGCACCGTGTTTGTTGAACTTGATAACTACACCATTGACGAGGTCATCCTTCTTGTACTTCTTCGAAGCGCTGACCCATGGGTTTTCCTTGAGAGCCTTGATAGAAAGAGAAACCTTACCGTCTTTGATGTCGATGATTTTTACCTTCACCTTGTCTCCAACCTTGTAGAGTGCACGAGGGTTTTCAACGAGTGCCCAGTCAATTTCTGAAATGTGCACCAATCCTTCGAGACCTTCTTCGATCTTTACGAATACACCGAAGTCTACGATGCCGGTTATTTCACCTGCGAGTTCATCGCCGAGCGTGTACTTGTCTACCATTTCTCCCTTATCCTTTTGTTCCTGACTCTTTTCAGAGAAGATAAGTTTTCCTTCCTTTGGAATCGCAGCAATAATAGCTACGGTAATACGAGTACCCACGAGCTTTTTGAGCTCTTCCAAAATCTTGTCCTTATCACCATCTGCAATACGAGGGTAGTGTTCTGGCTTAAGCTGGGATGCAGGAAGGAATCCTTGGATGCCTTGCCATGCGAGGATAAGTCCTCCTTTGTTCGCATCGGTAACTGCGAGATCAAAGTTCTTCTTATCGCGAATTGCGTCTTCTGCCTCACTCCAAATAATAGCCTGACGAGCCTCCTTAAGAGAGATCTCGATGTAGCCTTCTTTGTTGTCGAGTGCAATAACTTTACCAGCAACAGTGTCGCCAATGTTGACCTTGCGAATAATATCGCGAGCGTTCAAATACTCACGACCGTAAATGATACCGGTTCCAAATGGAGGCAAGTCGATATACACCGAACCTTTGTCGATTGCGATCACTGTTCCTTCGATCAAATCATCTACAGATGGTGGGGTAACAGTATCCGCCATCATCTTTGTCATCTTACTATCCTTTTTCGGAGCTTTTTCTACTGTCTCCTCTTCATCGTCCTCATCTCGAGTTACTTTTTTTTCTTCTGACATAATTATTGTGCTATCGGTTTCCGCATCGCCGTGGCAGATTTTCTCTTGCGGAAGGTTACGAGTAGCCTAGTAATGGGTAAAACGTCCTTTTCTCATAGGAGAAAGACCGGTGGATAGTAACGGAAAACGAGGAAATAGGCAAGGGGAAATACGAAAATCGCATAACGAAATACGAAACTCGAAAGACGAAATTCGGAATACGAATGAATAAGGTATAAGAGGAAAATTTGTCGACCTGCGAGGTCGACAAATTTGATGGAAAGAGAAAACCGCCGGAGCTTCGCTCCGGCGGTTTTCTTGGAGGTATTTAGAAGAATAAAAGGGAATGCCACGTGGGGACGGAAGTCCCCACGTGGCAAAAGCTCAGCCGATGAGCAGTTCGTTCATCAGAAAGGCGAGCATGGCTGCGATCACTGAAAGCATGAAATCCTCGAAAAGTAAGAACAATGGACAAAAGTCCGCGAGCCACTACCATACCAGAGAAATATTTTTTGTAAAGAAAAAAGGACCTGAATTAGGTCCTTGTGCCACGGTATGTGGCGATACTGCGGAGGGGCGACAACCAAGCCGTTGTCGGCGTCGCCCCTCATGTGTTCATCGCTCAGCGGCTGATCCCTATCGGATGTAACGCCAGGATGGCGTCGGTTCCGAACTCGGGCGTAATCTGCCTGCTGTCCTGTCAGGGTTCCGATTTCGCGGAACCCTCGGTACTCTGTCGTCCGAACATTACTGTACTCCCTTGTGGAGGGTATACTCAAGTAACGGGGTCGAGTGACAACAGCCAAAGAAATTATGGACGTAGCGCGTGCAAATGTTCGAATTTGCCGTCGCGGTCAGTACTCAAATTTCTCTGTGGCTGTCGGTCGTGTCAGGGTCCGGATTTCCGGATCCCTAAGCGGACGGTGGTCGAGCGAAGAGCATCGTAGCTCCTAGACGAAGTCAACAGTGACCGGAAAGTACCGGTCAGTCAGGTGACGGCGCATTCGTCGCGCCGCCCTGCGTTCAGGCGAGGGTTGTGCGATCGGTCGTGCGGGAGGCGATGATCGCCTCGGGAGCGGCTCGTGCAGCCATGACAACCTCCTAGATGAATGAAGAACGCGGTCGTCCCGTCCCGTGTGGGTGGAGAACCGATGAGATTCCACTATAGCATATCCACAGTAATTGTCAAGCAAATTTACACGATTTACCTCTGTATAACCAAAATATGTTTCAAAATAAGGGTATATAGGGAAGAAGGAAAAAAATGAGGAAACAGACAAAAGGAAATAGGAAATAGGAAAGAATTGCGTATGAATTGAAAGGGGATTGGGGAGAGCCGGAAAAAAGTGAAAGAAAATTGGTGAGAGTGAATTAAGGGAGTTGATATTCAGGACAAAATGTTAACAAACTCTGCTATAGCAGAGTTTGTTAACATTTTGTCTCACACCTGAATCTAAATTAATTCAAAGTTTTTTCATTTTTTGAACCAACTATTTTTGACCTGATCTTTTTGTATTCAAAAGCTCAAACCTAACATCGAAAAGCTGCTGGCCCGCCTCTATTTTCGTGCTATAATCCTCGCATATGATTATTTCGTACCAAGGAGTTGAGTCATTCAAAGTGCAGTTTGGTGACACGATTGTCAGCTACAACCCAGTATCAAAAGACTCAAAGTTCAAGTCAACCAAGTATGGTGCGGATATCGTTCTTATATCTGCGAATCACGAAGATGTAAACGGTGCAGACCAAGCAAGTCGCGGTGATCGGGAGGCATTCCTTATTAGTAGCCCTGGTGAATATGAAATCGGTGGAACATTTGTTCGGGGATTTCTCGCAAAGTCTGAGTACGGCAAGAAAGAAATCAACAACACCGTGTATCTCATGAACCTTGAAGGGATGAACCTGTGTTTCCTCGGAGCCCTTCGCGGGGCAGATGATTTGGATGCAGCTGCAAAAGAGGCACTTGATGATATTGATATTTTATTTGTACCGATTGGAGATGAGGGGGTGCTTTCACCAGCTGACGCATACAAGCTCGCGGTAAAACTCGAAGCAAAGATTATTATTCCGATGCACTACGGTGAAGGGCTCTCAGCTACCGCACTCAAAACATTTCTCAAAGAAGGTGGTGAAGAAGGTGTAAAGGCAATCGATAAGCTCACCATTAAGAAAAAAGATTTGGAAGGAAAGGAAGGGGATATCGTTGTGTTGTCAGCAAGTACTTCTTAGCGCATAGTAATGCCATGGATGAATTCATCAGCAAACTCCAAAAAAAGCCTGAACATCACCGAAGACACATCACCTTCGCTACTTCTGCTGGTATAACAGCGCTTGTGTTCATGCTCTGGGTCACGGTTGTTGCGCCACGCTCAATACAAAACGAAGTGGTGGCTGAGGCTCCCACCAAATCGCGGACGGACGTAGAAA
>JBKJKY010000050.1:0-2991 GCA_046597175.1 Parcubacteria group bacterium | reverse complement strand
AGTACAAGTTGGACGTGGAGGAACTCGTGGAAAGACTTCTGGAAAGGGTACCAAGGGTCAGAATGCTCGTGCAGGACGCAAGAAGCGCCCAGAGCTCCGAGACATCATCAAGCGCCTTCCTAAGCTCCGAGGACGCGGTGTAAACAGTAACAAGTCTATTCAGGACTCTGCTGTTGCCGTAAACGTCAGTGAGCTAAACAACATGCCAGCAGGATCACTTATCACTCCAACTACGCTCGTAAACGCAGGAATTATCGAAAAATTTTCAGGTAAACTGCCTCGCGTAAAGATTCTTGGAACTGGTGATATCTCAGTAAAGGTAACTATCCGTGGCTGTGAAATATCTGCTTCTGCAAAAGAAAAAGTTCTTTCTGCGGGTGGAACTGTGGAATAGCGAAATACGAAACTCGGATAACGGAATTGCAAACATTTCTCAAATAGACAAACGGGCTAAATGGAGTAGCATAGGGTAGCAGTTTATATACTAAGATTTCTTACGGGATGAAAACATTTTTCAGCAAAATTCGATTGGTTTGGAGTGATGCTACGCTACGAAAGCGAATACTTTTTGTTCTCGGAGCACTCGTTCTTACTCGAGTACTCGCAGTTATTCCAATTCCTGGAATCGACCAAAGTCGCCTCCAGACCTTTTTTGCGGGAAATGAATTCCTCGGACTCCTCAACCTGTTCTCTGGTGGAGGACTTTCATCGCTTTCTATCATCATGCTTGGGGTGGGGCCATTTATTACTGGTTCTATCATCATGCAACTCCTTACCATTATTTTCCCGAAGCTCAAGGAAATGTACCAAGATGAGGGGAACCTCGGACGCAAGAAGTTCGCTCAGTACGGACGAATGCTTACGGTGCCGATGGCGCTCATCCAGGGATTCAGTTTTCTCACCCTCCTTACTCGTCAGGGTGTCATCCTTCCTATGTCAGGATTCACAATGGCTTCTAACCTCCTTATCATTACTGCAGGTTCCGTACTTCTTATGTGGATCGGAGAACTCATGACTGAGTTCGGTATCGGAAACGGAACATCACTCATTATCTTTGCTGGTATCGTTGCGCGCCTTCCTCAGGTTCTTGGTCAGCTTATCTTTACCTTTGATCCATCCCAGATTCCGCTTTACATTGCATTCCTTGTCGCAGCGTCAGCAATTATTTTTGGAGTAGTAGTTATCACCGAAGCAGAACGACCAATCCCTATTACCTACGCAAAGCGCGTCCGAGGTAACAAAGTGTATGGGGGAGTATCAACATACCTTCCACTTCGCGTAAACCAAGCGGGAGTTATTCCAATCATCTTTGCACTTTCTATTCTCCTCTTTCCACAACTTATCTTTAACTTCCTTGCGAATGTCCAAAATGGCATGGCGCAAACAGTTTCAAAGTTCGTACTCGGCATATTGAGTAATCAGTGGTTCTACGCAGGCGCATACTTCTTCCTCGTATTTATCTTTACGTACTTCTATACCGCAGTAACATTCGATCCAGAACAAATCTCAACCAATCTCCAGAAGAGCGGTGCGTTCATCCCAGGAGTTCGCCCAGGTGCATCAACATCAGAGCATATCGCAAAGATCCTTACTCGTCTTACGCTCGTCGGTGCGCTCTTCCTCGGTCTTATTGCGGTCCTTCCGCTTCTTATGAAGAGTTTGACTGGCATTCAGTCACTCTCAATTGGTGGTACTGCGCTCCTCATTGCGGTGTCAGTAGTTATTGACCTCATCAAGAAGATTGAAGCTCAGGTTTCGATACGGGAATACTAGGGGGAAGTTTTAAGTAGTTAGTGTTAAGTTTTTAGTGAATACAGGAAGCACGAAAGACGAAACTCGAAATACGAAAATCGTTCAACAAAACACCCCGCCCTTTCTTTAGAAAGGGCGGGGTGTTTTGTTGTCTAAACCCAAGTCTATGTTTCTAGCCTTAAAACTGCCAAATTTGTCAACCTGCGAGGTTGACAAATTTTATACCGTAACTACTGTGCAACCCAACTCACACGTTATCTACAAAGGAACTGTTGCGAGTATAAATCCACTTGTTATAAACAATGGTTCGGTCCAAATCTTGATACAATACGAAGAAGACGAATCTAAGCGCGTGTGTAGTGTTGCAGGCTCCTTAGAGCTGGAAGGGCTGAAGATCGGGGACGGGAGAGAGGTCCTCGGTCGATCAGTTCTAGATACTCCGAAGTATAGAATGAAGAAAGTGCAGTACAAAGATATCGTGAGTGTTTGCAGGTCAAAGGATTTTTATATCAAGAAAATTGTACGGTAATTTTAATTAACCGTGTCTTTGAAAAGTGATACACTGTAAGTATGAAAATGGTGGTAAAGAAAAGGGAGACGAAAATAAAAACTATCGTAAAGTAAAAAATATCAAAACACTATGTCATTTCTAAAATTTTTTGTCGAAAACAATCCGAGTATTCCAAAATGGGCGAATGTGATCTCTAAAATAGAGTTGTGGATTGGCGCCCTACTTCTCATTCCGTTTATCTGGTTTTTATGCAAATTTATCTTTTTTAATACAGGGAGTTTTAATAAGACACTTGATGCGTTGATACCTCTGTGTGTAGTTACAGTTTCACTATTGCTTTCCGTTGGTTTTGGAATACTAATTAGTAAGGGTCATCTTTGGGCTGCGTACTTGCTCTTACCTGCTGTTGCGGCTGGCATTTATTGGTGGATTTTTTAGATCTTTCTGATAAAAATCGATTGTGTGATGCAAAACTAGCTTTTAGGGGCTAAAACCGATAAGCTAAATGCATGCAATATGCTTTTATTTTTATAGGACGATCTGGATGCGGGAAAGGAACTCAAGTGGATCACCTCCGGAGCTTTCTTGCCGAGAAGAACATTGGTGAGACGCTCCATATTGAAACAGGAGTGGAATTCCGTGAATTCATTACTGGCACTGGACCGACGAATGTGCATTCAAAGGCCGTGTACGAATCTGACGAGCGTCAGCCAGATTTTCTTGCGTGT
>JBKJKY010000083.1:0-6509 GCA_046597175.1 Parcubacteria group bacterium | reverse complement strand
AGACCATAGAGCTCCTTTCTGCCGAATGGATAGTCAAATTCAAAATCAATCGTGCGCTTACTATAGTGCGCGCGGTCGCCATCCCCTACCTCGAGCTCATGGACTGCCTCGCGGTCTATCCCCACGCGATCAATCCATCGCCACATTTCTTTTCTCCACATTTCAAAATGTTCTTCCCAAGTATTCTCTCGGATAAAATATTCGAGCTCCATCAAATCAAACTCACGGACGCGAAATAGAAAGTCACGCGGTGCAATTTCGTTGCGGTATGCTTTTCCAATTTGCGCCAAACCGAATGGAAGCCTTGGACGCATTGTATCGAGTACGTTTTTAAAATTCACAAACATTCCTTGTGCAATTTCACCGCGAAGGTATGCCGTTGAGGTATTCCCCTCTACAGAACCCATTGGTACAGGAAATAGGAGATTGAAAGTTTTTTCCTCACCGAGCTCACCTCCGCAATCCGGGCACTTCTTTTTGTCTTCGAGGTGATCCGCACGGAAACGATGGTGGCATTTGCTACACTCAACCATCGGATCAGTAAATCCTGACAGATGACCTGATGCGCGCCACACTGCCTCTGACATAATAGTTGCAGTCGAAATACCATACATATCCTCTCGTTCACTCACAAAATGTTTCCACCAAAGCTCTTTAATATTGTGAGACAGCTCGGTACCGAGTGGCCCATAGTCCCATGTACCAGCAAGACCACCGTAGATATCAGAACCAGGAAAAATAAATCCTCTCCGTTTTGCGAGAGATACAATTGCCTCGAGTTTTTCGGGATTTGTAGCCATATAGAGCTATCCTATCAGAAGTTTAGCCTGCATCAAATATTCGTTACTGAACAACGTTTTCATCGTCTAATCGATAATCAGGATCAGTAGAATATTTTGTCGTCAATTGATCAGCATTCGTAGATATCGGTTGGGAGGTTACTGAATCCAGTCCCGTTAATCGTGACCCTCCGAGAAGCACAGGAGCAGACCCTACCTGACTAATGCTTGGGGTAAGTGACACTTGGAATTGCGCGGTTCGGGCAGTAGTAGAGTATCCAGTTCCCGATTTTAATTCTCCAATATTCCAACTAACAGTATGAGAACTCAGATCATAGGAAATGAGTTCGGTTCCAGGAGATGTAAGGCCCACCCACACAACATACGATGGGAGCACAGCAGTTACCTTTGCTTTCTGTACTGTATTAAGTGAATTCGTAGCGAACCATTCGACAGTATATGTTGTAGGTAGATCAACTTTCGGTGGCATTGCGCCACTATTTTCAAATGCTCCGAGTGACCGGACCACAAGGGCCTTAAGATTTGTTTGCGTAGCAAGCGTAACGGTCTTTTCAACCGTTGTTGAGATTGACTCTTCCTTTCCATTATCAAAAACTTGATCACCGGAGACTGTCACCGATACACGGATTGGCTGGTTCGCTCCGCCAGAAACATAGCTAAGGGGTGCAAATTCAAATGATACCTCTCCAATATCACCCGGATCAAATGAAGTGAATCCTTGCGTATTGTTTTTGTCATAGATAATCGTATTGTCGATAGAACGGTAGAACCCTCCCCCGCTCGATGAAACTGATGATTTATCAAGAATATTTCCAGAGAATTTTACCAACACCTGAGTATTCAGTAGTTTATTCGGTAAATTATTTTTCCATGAAACTGTTGTTTGAACTTTTTCTCCTGGCCTCGCCACAATTTCTGACCCAGAATTTCCGTCTGCAGTTACATCAACAGCGAGGAATGGTTTTTTTATTTTGATTGTTTGTGGAAGCACCGAAAACACTGCACCGAGCTCATCATCTTTGTTTGGATTTTCAATACCAGTAGAAAACCGGAATGTTCTCTCTTCTTCGTTTTGGCCCTGGAGGACACCAATGATGGTAATCCTTTTCTTTTCTGAAACATTCAAACTCCCCACCCTCCAAAGCGTTCCTGTCTTATCAACGGGAGCTGCATCACTACTTTGATAGGCAAAGCCAAATGGATACTCGGCCTTGAGTAATACATTTTGGATTTGTTCACTACTATTGGAAGCAATTGTAACCACAAATTTTACTTGCTGATTGCTGTTTACCTCATTTGGATTTTCAATCGTTACAATAACTGGTGAAGATTTTATGATAATTTCATACTCTTTTTCTTTATGAAATACCGCACTCGATCCCTTAAGAGTGTACTCGTACGTGATGGTAATTTTTTGCACACTGTCTTTTTCCCCAAAAAGTACCGCCTTGATTGTTTTGCGAGCCTGCGCGCGAGCGCCGAGTGGCCCGATATCTTGCTTCTCAAAGGTTAGTGGTGCCGTAACATCAAGTGCAGAGCGTGTTCCATCTGGATATGCAACCGACATGGAAGTATTTTCGAGATCAGCATTATTGTTATTTTGGATAAGAACATCAAGTGAGAGATTTTCCCCGCCCCCAACAGACGACGGCCCAATCACCTGAATATCAATATTATTACCCGAAACGGAATTTGAACCTCCAAAAAAGAGATATCCCGCAGCTCCCACAGCCAAACAGAAAAACACAACCGATCCAATGAGTATCTTCTTAAACACATTCCCTTGAGCTATTTCTTTGTGTGCTCGTTCTGCCTGAATGAGAGTGCTGAAATCTCTCGACTCTCCCTGCCAAGTCCTGTCTACCTCAAGTTCACTGCGTGCAATTGGAGTGCGCTCATCATCGGGCTCGCCGGGAGTTTTCCGCGAATAGAGTTTACGCTGAAGCCTATCAATACGCCCTCGATCAAAGTTAGTATCCATATCCCAAATTATACCGAAAAAATCACAAAATACGTAGCACAATTCTTTTGCGTTTATAACTGACTTTCCTTGAGCGCATTATTGATATCCGAAAGAATTTTCTTTTGATGCTTTATTACTACAAGGATGTCTGTTTCAGAAAATGAGGTTGCTTTGAGGGGGTCGGCGTACACTTCATCGGGATGTACATATCCAAGTTCAAACAGGAGTCGGAGTGTCGCGAGTGACTCGATAGCAAGAAGTCTCTCCTTTGAATGTTTTTGCACTGCGAGAGCTCCATACATACCTTTTGCAATTGCATAGAGTTCTTTGTGGACTGATTCACCATTTACGAGCCTGCGAATGAGTACGAGGAAATTGACCAAAACAATCCGTGAGTCAGCAAACCTAATGTGTCGATACATGTTCTCTTTCGGGTCTACTCCCGTGATTTTCCACGAATGTTTTCCTTTTATGAAGGTGAACGTTCCAAACGAAAAATCTTCGAGCCCCGATGCGAGCTTCGACTCGCCCTTTCTCACACTTTTTGCGTTCGCAATAATAAGACCCAAGTCTTCAGTCAGGATATAAAAGTATTTGTCAGCTTCGCCCGTCGGAACACCCTTGAGGACCATGCCGACGGTGGTGTACACGTGATAGGCCATGACTTAAGACTGAATCGCAAACCACGGAATCGCACCTTCGTCCATATCGCCGAGTGTGAGCTCCCCTACTGCACACGTATCTTTTATTTCTTGCTCAAACTGCTTCACGGTTTCTTTTCCAATCGGGGTAAGGAGGAGGGAAATAGGGATTATATCGCCGGGCGATAAATCTTTTTCTTTTCTCATTTCTTGAATCGCACGCATAAGCTCACGCGCATCCCCTTCCTGCTTAAGCTCCGCGGTTATATCAGTATCAAGAGTGACCTCACTCTCCTGCCTACCGTCAAATGCAATGTTCTTTACATTCACTTCATCAAGAATGAGTTCGAAATATTCCTGTTTTCCTGATAGCATTTCATTTTTTATTGTGAGCCTCTGGAGTGGTTGTCTTACTTTAATTCCCACCTTTGCTCGAGCCTCAAGGCCAAGACTTACCGCAGCGCGAACTTCATTCATATTTGTAAGAATGTATTCCTGCTCACTTGAAAGTTTTGTAACCGTTGGCCATGAAAGTAAGTGGACACTCTCCTCCTTAGGACTGTTTCGTATCGTTACGTGAATATCTTCTGCGAGAAATGGCAAGAATGGCGCTATGGTGCGAGAAAAGATATCAAGAACTGTGTGGAAGGTTGAAAGTGCTTGCGCCTTTTCTCCTCTATCTACACTTTTGAGTCGGTCACGAGAACGTCTAAGGTACCATGTTGAAAGGTCATCAATAAAAGATTCAATCGGTGCATGTGCCTGGTCGAGCACATATTTTTCCATTCCAAGAGTTACTGTGCTTACCATTTCATCAAGTCGTGCGAGAATCCAGAGATCAAGCACGTGGGTACTTTGAACCTTAGCGATCGAATCATCACGATACAGTTCGTAAAACGCCAAAACATTTCGAGTACGCAAAATATTTTTCTTATAGACCTCGTCTACCCCCCTTTCTGAGAAATTAAGATCTTCTGACTTCATAAGTGGTGACGAGAGCATGTAGAATCTAACCGCATCTACGCCGTACTTATCGAACAAGAGAGTTGGATCGGGGAAATTACCCTTAGACTTGGACATCTTTTGACCATCCTCAGCGAGCACTGTTCCTGTGGTTACCACATGCTCAAAGCTGATACTGTCAAAAAGCAATACCGAAACAGCATGGAGGTAGTAAAACCACGTTCTTGTCTGAGCAATATACTCAGCAATAAATTGAGATGGAAAGTGACTCTTGAACCATTCGACGTTTTCAAACGGATAGTGACGCTGGGCAAATGGCATGGATCCTGATTCAAACCAGCAGTCAAAAACTTCTTTGACTCTCTTCATCTCTTTTCCAGTTGAACTGGTGAGTACAATGTCATCAATGTACGGTCTATGGAGATCGGTTTCATAGTTGGCATTATGCGGAAATGGAACAAATGTAAATTCAAGGGTGTGACCATTTTGCGGTGCCATGGTATCAATGATTTCTTTCGAGCGAGCCATGTCGGCCCCTTCAATCACCGCTGAAAGGGTTTCAATTCCAATACCATGAGTTAGCACAAGGATAGTTTCATTTGTATGTTTGTTATCGATATCAAACAAAAATTCTCCAAATCGTCTTTTCGCATCTAAATAACTTTCTCCATTTACTATAGCACTCTGGTATGTTGCCATATGATCTGCTTCATATTTCAAATACTCATCAAACGATCTTCCATTGAGGTCTCCGAAGTTGTATTCACTTATTCGTACGTCTTCACGAATTGCATTCTTATCAAAAGAAATTACATCAGACACGATATGCGCTGTTTCCCGAGTTCTGTGAAATGGAGAAGTGTATATTGCTCCGATTTTCCTGCTACGGAGTGATTCCCCGAGAGTGCTTGCTTGCTGTTTTCCTTTTTCACTCAAGTGATAGGCTCCCTCTGGGTCAGAACTTACAATGTTTCTTACATTATTCTCCGCTTCACCGTGGCGAACCACAATAAATGTATTTCCATTACTTTTCGTGTGTTTTTTGAGAGTTTCAATTGAATCTACGAAGAGGACTTCATTCCCCTCTTTGCTCTTCCACACAGGAAGTGGTGATGCCCAATATCTATTTCTAGAGATGTTCCAATCAGGAGCACCCTCCATACTTTTTCCGAAGCGACCATTTTTCAAATGATCCGGCACCCAATCTATTGTTTGGTTAAGGTCGAGCATTCTCTGCTTTACCTTCTGAATATTAATAAACCATGCATCGAGCGCAAAATAGTAGAGTGGTGTTTCGCAGCGAAAGCAATGCGGATACGAGTGTATAATTTTTTCTTTGGCAAACAAGAGCCCTCTTCCTGCGAGTTTTTTGATAATAAGAACGTCGCCGGCTTGATGATCTTCCTTTGGCTTTGCTTTTTCTCCTGCAAAATCTGTGACGCCTGAAGTAAATTTTCCATCTGTGCCGACATGCCTCACAAAGGGAATACTGTACTCTTTCGCAAGATCCATATCCTCTTCTCCATATGCGGGAGCCAGATGCACTATGCCCGTTCCACTTTCTGTAGTTACATACGGCGCTGCATAGACCTTCCAGCCATTACTATGATTTACTAGATCTTTGTTGGTTACAAAATAATCAAAGGGAGGAATATATGACTTCCCGACCAAATCAGAACCTTTGCACTCTGAAACAATTTCTGGAGCGGTAAATTTATCTTTCAGTTTGGCAAATAAATCCTTTGCAATAATATATTTTTGTGTCACACCTTCTTTTGTATCAGCTACCGTTACATACACAGTATCTTTGTTAACTGCCGCTGCGGTATTACCCGGAAGTGTCCATGGAGTGGTTGTCCATGCAAGCAAAAAGGTCCCCGGTTCATCTACGAGTTCGAGTTTTACATACACAGAAATATCGGTGATGTCTTTGTATGAGTGGTCCATCGCAATTTCAGAATTTGCGATTGGAGTTTCGCACCGCGGACAATACGGCAGAACCCTCACCCCTTCGTAAACAAGTCCCTTATTATTTATTTGCCCAAACGCCCACCACACAGACTCGATGAATGTATTGTCCATCGTCTTGTATGATCCATCAAAATCTACCCAGCGACCCATTCTCTCAACCGTGCTTTTCCA
>JBKJKY010000053.1:0-6493 GCA_046597175.1 Parcubacteria group bacterium | reverse complement strand
TCGTGAAGGAGTGGAGCCTCACCGGGATTCTATTTTGGAATCAAACTTAGCACGGTACAAACAGCAGGAGCCTCAGGCTGTGCTCGACGCAAGTTTTCGCATTACTCCAGCGGAGATTCATTCTCTCGTTTCTGATCTAACCCCCGAGTCCCATGATGAAAAGATAAGTCAGCTCGTGGTACTCCTTGCACAAAAAGGAATCCTCAATACGCTCTCTGTTATAGAAAAAATGAACGACACGCACCTCGAGGATGACTTCCACCGCTTCCTTATTCAGTACCTCAAAAAAGGATTTCCAGTGAAAGGTCTCGAGCCTCGTACTCCGCTTGGAAAAGCGCTTCACATGACACTCTACGAAGTGACACTTCCCGAAACTGCTCAAGGCGAGCGTGAACGAGCCCTCAAAGAGCTTCTCTCAGGAATGGAGCAATTTTACGCAGGCATGCTCTCGGTTTCTCCGGAGAAAACTCCGAGCGAGAACCATATTGTACTTGAGATCGCCAATAGTAACGGAAGTGATGAATTTGTATTTTATGTTTCTGCCCCGACAGACAAAACAGACCTATTTGAAAAACAAATTCTTTCGATATTCCATACTGCGAAAGTAATTCCAGCGCCCGACGATCATAATATATTTAATACGGAGGGTGTGTCTGTTGGATCGCTTGCATACTCTGGTGGTAATCCAATTTACCCGTGCAAAACATATGATGCATTCGATCACGACCCTATGAATGTTATTTTGAATACCTTTTCGAAACTGGCGCGTGATGGCGAGGGGGCGTGTATGCAGGTCCTTATGGCTCCCGCCGGTGAGTATTATCAAAAGCGGTATAAAGATGCACTCGAGAGAATAGAAAAAGGTACACCACTTAAAGATGCAATTGATATTTCCTACACTGCGTCAGATGAAGTGTTCAAAACATTCAAGAGTCTATTTAAAAGTGATAAGAAAAAAGATCCAGAAAAAAAAGATGAAATAAAACCAGTCGATCAGCAAGCGCTCGAGCGAATTCGAGCAAAGATGAGTAAGCCAATTGTGCATGTCTCCGTTCGGCTCGCCGCTTCTGCTGACACCGAAACCCGCGCACAAAGCATTCTTTCTGATCTTGAATCAGGATTTAATCAATTTGATAGTACTCAAGGAAATTCACTGAAGTTTAAACGAGTAAAGGGTGACGGCAGAGAATTTTTCCGCAATTTCACGTTCCGCTCTTTCAGTCGGGCAGAAAGTATACCACTCAACCTTTCAGAACTCACCTCGCTCATGCACTTCCAGATGTCTGATCTTCGCGGGGTTGCACAACTAAAGACGGTAAAAGCAGGTATCGCTCCTGCGCCACTTGATCTTCCGCAAGAAGGAACACTCCTTGGAATAAACAAATTCCGTAATATTGAGACCAAAGCCTATCTTACCGATGAAGACAGACTTCGTCATATTTACACTATTGGACAGACTGGTACGGGTAAAACAACGCTCCTCAAGAATATGATTATTCAAGATATTGAGAAAGGAAATGGTGTTTGCATGATCGATCCGCACGGCTCAGATATCCTCGATGTGCTCGCACATATTCCCAAAGAGCGAATGAACGATGTGATTTATTTTGACCCATCATATACGCCAAGGCCAATGGGGCTCAACATGCTTGAATACGATAGAAGCAAGCCGGAGCAAAAGACTTTTGTTGTAAATGAACTCTTTAGTATTTTCCAAAAGCTCTACGGCGGAGTACCTGAGTCTATGGGACCGATGTTCGAGCAGTACTTCCGGAATGCAACCATGCTTGTCATTGAAGATCCTGACTCAGGTTCGACACTGCTTGATGTCTCACGTGTGATGACGAATAAAGAATTCCGTCAGATGAAACTAGCGAAGTGCAAAAACCCTGTCGTCGTACAGTTTTGGACAGAGATTGCAGAGAAGGCGGGAGGGGAAGGAGCGCTTGCAAACATCGTGCCATACATCACCAGTAAATTTGATGTATTCCTCGCGAATGAAATCATGCGCCCAATTATTGCGCAGGAAAAATCCGCATTTAATTTCCGCGAGATCATGGATGGGAAGAAAATTCTTCTCGTCAATCTTTCAAAGGGAAGGCTTGGTGATATTAATGCAAATCTGATCGGACTTATTCTTGTCGGTAAGATCCTTATGGCCGCACTCTCGCGTGTAGATAGTGTAGGGCAATCTCTCCCACCGTTTTATCTCTACATCGATGAGTTCCAAAACATCACGACAAGCTCAATCTCAACGATCCTATCTGAGGCGCGTAAGTACAAGCTGTCCCTGTTTATGGCGCATCAATTTATTGCCCAGCTTTCAGAAGATATAAAAAATTCAGTGTTTGGAAACGTAGGAAACATGATTGTCTATCGTGTGGGATCCGATGATGCAGAATATTTAGCAAAACAGTTTGAGCCAGTCTTTAGTGCGAGTCAGATTATGAGCATTGATAACTACAATGCCTATGTGAAGTTGCTTACAAGAGGCAAGCCGTCAAAGCCATTTAATATTGAAGCAATGATGCCACCTCCTCCAACTGGAATTGATATCAATACACTTCAGGAACTTTCGTATCTGAAGTATGGACGCAATCGCGATGAAGTAGAAGCAGAAATTATGAAAAAGTATGTGAAAGTTGCGCCACCAGTGCAGGAGAGGAGTTTGTAGGAAAGCGAATGACGAAATTCGAAATACGAAAATCGAAATACGGATAACGAAAGACGAAACTCGAAGGAAATAGGAAAGAGGAAAGAGGGGAGTCTAAATACGAAACTCGGAATGCGGACAAAAAGAAAGCGGGCGGACCAATGAAATTGGTCCGCCCGCGAGTGCGAGGGTGACGAGCTAGTCGTCGAGAGGGATAGTGTGACGATAGTCACGACTCCCTAAGTAGTTCCGAATTGCCTCGCTGTGCCGGATTCTTGGGAGTGCCCCGAGAATTTCAGCTTGTACAGGTGTGAGTTCCATACCAGTACGATTGGCACGACGGTAATCTTTGCGAGAGTTTTTGTGGGGACGCGAGCCAATGATGCTTCCTACAATTGCTTTGACTTCCGCATCGCATCCGTATGGTAAGGTGGGAAGATGGTGACGGAATGCTTCTTTGTAAGATTTTCCGAACCAGCGCACCCACTTGTCCATGTCTGCAACGATCTCATTCGCAACTTCATGGGGGTCGATATCAAAAGCCACTGTACACCTCCGTGAATTCGGTTTACCGATCTTCGTCAAAGAGCGTACTGTTGTTCTGACTTATAATATATCATACTTCAAAAGTAAAGTCAAACACCTGGGGAAAACTCGTATGACAAAACCGTGTCGACCTGCCAGGTCGACACGGTTAGGTATTACCTAAGTTTATCCGAACGCTTCATCAATAACTGCTTTTACCATGTCACCATCTGCCTTACCCTTGAGGTCTTTCATAATCGCACCCATCAGTTTCCCAGCCATCGCTTTGTCGGTAACTCCGAGCTCTGTTTTCTTTGCGAGTACCGCTTTCATGACTTCTTCTTTGCTCATTTGAGTAGGAAGGTAGGTGACAAGAATGGCAAGCTCTGCTTTTTCATCTTCTGCTAGGTCCGCGCGTCCACCCTTTTCGAATTGTTCGATAGAGTCTTTTCTTTGTTTTACCGCTCTGCTAATAACCGCAAGGGCGTCTTCATCCTCAAGCATCTCTTGAGGCTTACGCTTCTTTGCAACCAGTTCATTAGTAAAAGCTGATAGTAATCCCCGGAGGGTTTGGAGGCGGACTGCATCCTTTGCAAGCATCGCTTCCTTAATCTGATCTTTTATTTGTTCGTGTACCATATGAGTATTATAGGCTGTTTCGAAAATTTTTTCAAAAACACTTTAGCTTGTCATGGGTCAAACTGGGTCTAGTGCAGAGGAGCTAACTTTTCAGTTTGTTTGCAAGTAGCTATTCCTCTTTTTCTTCATAAACATATAAATTAACAAAATTTCTTATATACGGTACACTTGTCCTATAGGACAAGTGTACCGTATATGACGTATGCTCGAAAATCTGAATAAAAAGAATAATAAAAGAAAAAACCTGCAAAACTTAATACTGCAGAGTGTTGCGTTGACGGGTCTCATTACTGCCTCTGTGCTTGCTCCAAATGTGATTGGTGCTATGGGTAAACTGGGGTTGATTCCAAATAAAAGACAGTCAGAGTTTATTAAAGAGTCGACTGGCAGACTTATAAAAAGAGGATACCTTACATACAAAAATGGGTACTTTACAATAACTAAAGAGGGAGAGAGGTACTTGAATACATGGAAACTAAAAAGTAATCAGCAATTAAAGAACAGAAAATGGGATGGTAAGTGGAGAGTACTCATATTTGATATTCCAGAGTATCGAAGGAGCGTTCGAAGAAAAGTTCGCATTACACTGCTCGATATTGGTTTTTTGCGCTTGCAAGATAGCGTGTGGATTTATCCGTATGGCTGTGAGGAATATGTACGTCTCATGAAAGCTGATTTTAAAATTGGCAAAGATCTTTTGTACATGATAGTTGATCATTTAGAGTTTGATATTCAAATACGAAAACATTTCAATCTCCTCAGTTAATGTTCATCCAAGATCTTGAATACGGTACACATGTCCTATAGGACATATGTACCGTATTGTTGCTTTTCACCATCCAGACAATTTGGCGGTACATTTCGATTGTAGCGCTGGAGCTTCATGAATGAAGAATTGTTGAATGATGGATAATAGACCTTGAATGGTATGTGGAAAATTTATAAGTATGAGGGTTTTACATTACTAACACCATTTTGTATTCGTTGTTATAATGGTTTCACTAACACACAAACATGACTCAAACATTCATTTTTATTGGTATCGGCATTGTTATTCTCGTGGTGAACGCAGTTATCCTCATGCGTCTCTCGAAACAAAGTGGAGGAAAGGAGGCGGAAACGAGTGGTATGTTACTCATCCAAAATCAGTTTAACGCTCTTTCAGGGAACCTTAATAAACTTACCGAAAGCCTCAACAGCAAGATGGTGGAGTCATCCGACCGGCTGAACGACTCGATTAAGTACCAAGCAGGTGAGTCAAACAAAATCATCCGCGACATTACGGAGCGCCTCACCCGTCTTGATGAGACAAACAAGCAGGTAGTGTCATTTGCTGACCAGCTCCAGTCGCTCCAAGATATTTTAAAAAACCCAAAGCAACGCGGTGTACTTGGTGAGTATTATCTCGAGACACTTCTTAAAAATGTGTTGCCTCCAGGAAGTTTTGAGACTCAGTACAAGATTGGAAAGACGGATGACGGGGCAGACCTTATTGTCGATGCAATTGTGCGGGTGAAGGATTACATTATTCCTGTTGACTCAAAGTTTTCACTCGAAAATTACAATCGCATTATTGAAGAGAAAGATGTACTCGAGAAGGCACGACTTGAAAAAGTATTCGTCGGGGACCTCAAAGCGCGAATACTTGAAACCTCAAAATACATTCGTCCGCAAGACGGCACCACAGACTTTGCGTTTATGTTTATTCCGCACGAAGCGATTTACTACGATCTTTTGGTAAATAAAATTGGAGAAGTAAAAGGGGAAGATACCGAAAATCTTATCCAAAGAGCGGCAAATAAATACAAAGTTATTATTGTTTCTCCTACTTCGTTTCTTGCGTATCTCCAGACCGTCTTGCAGGGACTCAAAGCTCTCAAGATTGAGGAAGAAGCAAAAAATATTATTAAACGTGTCGATGAGCTCGGTAAGCATGTCCAGAGCTACGAGATCTATCATGCGAAGCTCGGAAACTCTCTCGCTACAACGGTGAGTCACTTCAATGCATCTCGCAAGGAGCTCGGGAAAATTGATAAAGATGTTATGAGAATTACCGGTGAAGCTCGGGGAGTTGAACCGCTCCAGCTTGATAAGCCAATTGTGGATAGCGAGTAGTTGTGCTCTCTGGCATTACAGGTATATAGTAAAAAGGTCCCCGACAACAGAGGAGGTGACATATGGGCGGAAACGCAGATCGACGCTGCTACGGTGGAACTATTTCATCGAGGAGTGTCGCTGGTGGTCAGAACCACTTCGGTGGTCAGTGTATCACCGGCGTAGGTGTTGGTGGCGGAGGTCGGCTTTTGCCGGGAAAACGCACCGACATGGTGATTACTGGTTACTCGATCGATTTCGAGTAGTCGTGACAGGCTGAACAACTTCAACACACGGAGTTCGCATGCCGGTCAAGAAGGCCCTTTGGATCAAGACCATCACCTTGTAGGTTGTAGGTAGCAGAAGTTCGGCGTATCTCCGCAGTGTCTGCCCACCTACACTTCAAGGCGGTGATCATTCCGCAGTTCGCCCTGCTAATCTAAGGGCGCGGTGTCCACATTCAAATGTGAACCTCTGAAAGGGGATTGGGAGCTCTCTATAGGGCTCCCTTTCCATATAGACAAAGGACTTGCAAAGAAACAGATTTTGTATAGAATAGAGCCCACTATGCCAAAAACGGCC
>JBKJKY010000049.1:0-3237 GCA_046597175.1 Parcubacteria group bacterium | reverse complement strand
TTGATCATCTAACTCGTCATGTCTCGGTTGAGGAAAAGTCTGATAGGTGTATGGAGGGTGAAGTCCCTTAGTGAAACCAAACTGATCTAGATTCTGTATGACCATTGGATCAGCCATGAGGTAGTATTCCATACATTTGAGAAGGAGAACAGGTCCGTTTATTAAGTGCGGAGTAGAACAGTAGCGTTGATAGGTACCTATGATGAGTCTTTTTGCGACGAGTACAACTTCATCCATGAGTGCATTCGGACTCACGCGACGCAACAGATGTAGTTCTTCAAATGAGTATGGAAGACGAGGGCCATCTGGGATGCCCATCGGAGTTGTCGTTTGAACTGATTGATAATATCTCAGGGGTGTTGATGTGTCAGGAGAAAAGGAAGTCTCGTCTGCTCTTTCCCAGAACAAATGACTTTGAAGAGCTCGACGTAGGGCTGGGAAATTCTTCTGGTCTCGAAGACTGGATTGAAACGCTGAGGTAACAGAAAATGTCCAGATACTTTCGTTGCTGCTATTTGCGACCGAAGGAAGGGCTGATGCTGTGGTAGACGTCAGTGGTGGTCGAGAAGCTGGGCGACGTTTCTGGGTGAAAGAAGGAGTAGTTACCTGTGTTCCGAAGACTTGAAGGACTTCGTCATCCGCTTTGGGCAGCTGTACTTGGTCTGTGCTTCCACTTGGTCGTCTGATCGTAGCTCGTAAACGGGCTTTCGAAGTCACAGCTTCTTGGAGGAGATGGGCCTCAATTTCGTCTTCCCGTGGTATAAATCGTGTTGGAGTCAGTTCAGCCATGCTCATGTAAAACCAAAAGATTAAGAATATGATATTCCAAACCAGCTTCATGGGAGTGGTAGGGAGAATAGGGGGATGAGAAAAAACTTCTGGTGAGGACGATGATAATGCAGAAAGAGGTTCCACTATCCACCCAGTCAGTCTCCGTAAGATGTTGAGCAGTGGTAGTTAGGAATAGGTCGATAAGGCCAGTTAGTGAACCAATACTCTATACACTTAGAGACTAGTTCAGTGTCTGCTGAATAAACATAGAATGAACAAATTGGTTCGAAAATAGCGTAGTTATATAGATGTGCAACTGTCTCGAGGCGTTTATAAATTTCCAGTGGGCGGGGTAGCTTTCTTTGTCCGTTGCTTTTCTGCCAAGTTCGATTACTCCATCGTGGACTCTGTAACTGAGTGTACGAGGGTTGATGCTTACTCAACACTGATAGTAATGGTGTCAACGAATCGATGTTAAAATCCTCGAGCGCGATGTCCGACTTCAGGTTGATCTCTCGAGCTTGTCTGCTTGGTAGAAGGCGGAGTAACTTGTTCCAAACGGGCTTAACTGCTCTTCCATGCGGAACTTTTGTAAGGCTGTGCAGCAGCTGAGCGACGATTGCTTCCCACGGTGAGAAAATATTCGTGAATATAAATGGGTCTGCTGGTTTAACGCTAGAATTACTGCTCAGCCCTTCCGAAATGGTAGGCGCTGGCGTCGTCTGAGAAAAATGTGGTGAAGAAATGGGGGCAGAACTCATTAGGCAAGGTGGAGGCGAGAATATATATGAACACGTACAGGACTGTGTGAGCTGATTAAAAGTACTTTGCAATATATGTGACGAGTTGGAAGAGCAAAATGATGCTTGCAAGGTCTGTAGGAAATATATTACGAGGATGCGATGATATATTTCCATTGAAAATCGTGTATTTCATGGTCCCAAGCGGATCATTCCACGTCTCTCTGGGGGAGTAGAAGGTTCTCCATACGCTTGGTTCTCGATCGCCAAACGAACTCGATCTTTCTTGTCTAATAGTGCGTCCAACGGGCTGCTGTATTCTTCAACTGTGCACTGTTGATCTCCTCGTTGTCCTGTTGCAAACTGCACGGAATGCGGATTGCTAGCGCGGTATATAACGGGTCGGTCTCGGTTGTCTGTAGGTGCTGTAGGCGTTGTCTTACGTCTCGGAAAACATGTTCTCAAAATCTTTGTAGGTCCGCAGATGCGGCACGTGATTAACAGACCAATCGCTAGGGCCAAAAACACCACAATGGAAACGAAGGTTGTACGCCAACCAGTAAAGATGGCTTCGATTCCTCCGATTACATCTGGCACATTGTTGGTCTGCTTTTCGTCCTGGTGGTGCTCGTTGAGTACCGCGGATAATGACTCTTGTCCTGATGTTCGCATAACCGCCGCCAGTTCTCCGAACATGTCCAGTAAACTATGGTCTTTTCTTTCGTGAAAGTTCACGACTCCTTCAGAAGCTGTCCGATCGGCAGTGATATCGAAAAGTGCAGCCAGGTGGCTGTGTGACACATCGACTGACTCTTTCGTCAGTGTCCAGTCGCCAATCGTTTGGTCGAACTCGTATGTTTTTTCGGCAATCTGTGCGAACCGACCGTCGTGTAGGCAGGGTACAAATGGGTTAACAAATGTATATCCATCCAAGCTTATTGTTCCATTTCCAATGGCCGGCTCGAATCCGCAGGTGGTTTTTCGAGACGTTATGGTAACATTCTTCAACTGACACTGATATAGTAGGGCCATGGATCCGTGGGAGACCAGAGATTGACAGTCGTTCAGGTCCAATAATCGCGCTGCGCTGATACTGGATTGTTTCGAAAGAATGTTTATCAAAGCTGCTCGATTTTTTCGTCCCTGGCAGTCTAATTGATGAATTTCGGAACTGAGCAGATTTGAAATGGTCAACTGATGGTCTGAGATGTACTGTAAATGGCTGATCAGGAATTGCATGGGAATTTCTCCTGTTTGGCTATATTTCGCTTCTACGTCTGCCAGCGTTGTGTTGCTTGCTACAACCGTCTTCGTCGGTTGTAACATCACTGGGTATGCACCAGGAGGAACCCAATCAGGATTAGGTCTTGGGTAGGGCTTCAAATTGCCTCTAGCCGTTTGAACCGTAGATAGTCGTCTCCTGACTGAAGGAATAGCTCTCCTTGTGGATGGCTGTTGTCTTTCGATGTGGAGTCTTTCAGGACGGTATGTACTTAGCTCTCTCTGCCGTTGCCGATCTCGCGTGATGTCAAATTGCTGAGCCTCCCTCTGAAGTTGGAGATGTGATTCTCTTCTCCGTAGTTCCCGTTCTCGTTGTTGGGCATCTAGCTCTTGCTGAATCGCTGTTCTGTTCCGTTCTTGCTCCTCCAGCCATCTAGCTTGTTCTCTCTCCCACTGTAAGCGATTATTTTCTTGTTCTTGCCTCAACAATAAATCATCCTGGCGC
>JBKJKY010000045.1:0-2606 GCA_046597175.1 Parcubacteria group bacterium | reverse complement strand
CGAAGCAAAATTGGTGTAACCCTCTAATATTATGAAATCAGCAATACACATATCAAAAGCAAAGGACCATGCAGACAGTGTTCAAACCGTCCGTGGTTTTGTTCATGCGCTTCGTGTACAAAGTAAAATTATTTTCCTTGTGGTTCGTGATATCACTGGACTCATGCAAGTAATAGTGATGAAAGACTCACCACTCTTTGATACGGTCAAAGATATTACGATTGAATCAGTCGTAGCGGTCACCGGTGAAATTAAGCTTGCCGACCAAGCGCCTGGCGGAGCTGAGATGCAAATCGAAGCGATTGAAGTCCTTTCGGTTGCGCTACCAGAACTCCCGATCCCTGTAGTAACTATCAAAGGTGGGGAAGAGACCGAAGCGCCTACTCGGTTTGATTATCGATGGATTGATCTTCGTAAGCCAGAGAAGGCACACATTTTTAAAGTATGGACCGAATTTGAAAAAGGATGGAGAAAGTATTGGAATGATAATAACTTCATCCAAATTTACTCACCATCATTTATGTCTACTCCATCTGAGACTGGGGCAGAAGTGTTCGAAGTAAATTACTTTGATCGGAAAGCATACCTCGCCCAGTCTCCTCAATTCTATAAACAGATGGCTATTGCATCAGGTTTTGAGAGAGTGTTTATGGCAGGACCTGTATTTCGCGCAGAAGAATCATTCACCACTCGTCACCTCACAGAATTCACTGGATGGGATTTTGAAGTAGGATTCATCGAAAGCCACCATGACATCATGGATTTTGAAGAAGGAATGATTGTTTCTGGATTCAAAGCAATTAATGAAGCCTTTCCAGCAATAAACCTTGAAGTACCCACGCAACCCTTTCCTCGTATTCGTATGGTTGATGCAAAGAAAATCCTTGGAGAGCGCGGTATCGAATCAGGTGAAGATCATGACCTATCTCCAGAAGAAGAGCGCGGGCTCTCTGAGTACGTGAAGGAAACCTATAATCACGATTTTGTATTCGTAATGGAATATCACAAGTCAAAGAGCGCCTTCTATCACATGAGACTCGAGGAAGGATCAGACTACTCGAGGCGCGCCGACCTCCTTTATCGAGGAATTGAAGTAACCACCCTTGCGCAACGCGAACACCGACCGGAAATCTTGGAGAAGCAAGCAATCGACAAAGGAATGGACATCGGACCACTCTCTGACTATTTGAATTTCTTTAAGTACGGATGCCCACCACACGGCGGAGCTGGTATTGGTCCAGGAAGATTCATTATGAAAATTCTTGACCTTCCGAATGTGCGTGAAGCGACGTATCTCCCGAGAGACGTGAAGAGGCTCAATCCATAATAACAACTATGAAATTACAAAATAAGTACTGGGGATCATTAGCAAGTATAATTTTAGCTATCCCATCTCTCTTTGTAATAAATTATATTGGTTTGATGTTTTTTATAACTTCACCATCAAAAAGGTGTGATACGGGGTGCTTTCCATTTTACGCTCTAATTATGGTATTCGGTGGACTTGCTTACTATTTCCGAAAAAAGAGAAAATTTTCTTTTTCAAACAATAATGTTTCAAGTAAATTAAAGATGGCCATTGAAATTATTCTCACCATCATAGCTTTTCTGTTTATAGTCACACTGCCAACAGCAACAGAGAGCACTCTTTTATTTTACTCAAATATTATTGCTTACATTTGGTTTACAGTTGCATATATAGTACTTAGTACAGGAAAAGTAGAAGATGGAAACAGAGTTTAAAATAAAAACAGAAGGTTTTGAGGGACCACTTGATGTCTTGCTGTCTCTCATTGAAAAACGAAAGTTTTTAATCAATGATATTTCACTCGCACAAGTTGCGGATGATTATATTGCATACGTCCAAAGCCTCAGTCAGTTTCCGATTGCCGGATCTGCAAACTTCATTTTGATTGCCTCCACACTTCTCCTCATCAAGTCAAAGTCTCTTCTTCCCACGCTCACCCTTACTGAAGAAGAATCAGGAAGTATTGAGGACCTTGAAGAGCGTCTCAAACTCTACAAGAAATACAAAGAACTCTCTGTTCATATTGGAGAGCGTTTTGGCAAGAATATTATTTTTATCAAGAATCCATCAAAAAACATTCCAGTTGTATTCTCTCCTGAAAAAAACATGAACGGGGGCGACATATTACTTGCCATTAAGCGGGTGATTCAGTCACTTCCCAAAAAAGAAATTCTGCCGAAAGCTGTGGTGAAGAAAATGATTAGTCTCGAAGAGATGATCGAACGACTCACTCTCCGCGTGCAAACAAGCCTTCGTATGAATTTTGCTGAATTCGCCAAAACGCAAGGGAAGAGCGAGAACACAGGTGCACGCCACATGGTAGAGAAGAGTGAGCGGGTCAACATCATCGTCAGCTTTCTTGCCATGCTCGAACTCATCAAGCAAGGAGTCATTGAGGCGACTCAGGATAGCCACGATGACGACATTTCTATTGAGACGAAAAGTATTGGTGTTCCTACCTATAATTAGCGGAAATATGGTATAGTCGATTCGCTATGAATGAAACTCCTATCGACATTCGCATAGAGGCGCTCCTGTTTTTTAAGGGTGAACCAGTAGAGATTGCAAAGATTGCAGA
>JBKJKY010000059.1:0-8560 GCA_046597175.1 Parcubacteria group bacterium | reverse complement strand
TTATTATCTTTCCAGCATCCAGGGCAATAGATAATAAATGAATACTTTGACATCGATCAACACGTTGAAATCAAAGAAGATAAGACTCCTGTTACGATAGCTGATAAGAAAGTAAACACTCTTGTTATCGAAAGGTTGTTATCAACTTTTCCAGAAGACGGAATTGTCGGGGAAGAAGAAAGCACCTCGGAATATGGATTGGGAAGAAAATGGATTTGTGACCCGATAGATGGTACAGCGGGTTATACTTGGGGAACTCCGACCGCGTTCTTTTCTTTGGCATTAGTCATCGATGGTCTGCCTGTCTTGGGAATTGCTTACGATCCTTTTTTAGACAATATGTACATTGGTCAAAAAGGATTGCCGAGCGAATGTAATGGAAAAAATATCTTAGTATCCTCACTGACAACGGCTCAAGGAGTTGTTGCTTTGACGGGAAGCGTGAGGAGACTCTCCGAAGGCTCTTATTTGCGAAAACTCATTAATGCCAATATTAAACTCGCTTGTTTTAGCGGTGCGGTAATCAAAGGATGTTTGCTCGCAAAAGGTAAATTTGTAGGATTCATCGAACCAGGAGTAAATCCTCATGATATTGCCGCTATCCATACTATCATTGAAGGTGCAGGTGGAAAGATAACTTCGATGACAGGAGAAGAGATTACGTACCTCAAACCCTTCAAAGGATGTATCATTTCCAATGGAATTGCGCATGACGAGTTGATTGGATATTGTAAAGAATCTTAAATTATAGCTACCGTCCGAGACTTGTCGATTTGAAATCAAAAATGCAGCTAAGGTAGCCGTACAAAAAAATCGCGAAGCAAATTTTTCCGGGAAGTAGGTGTGGGACACTTACGACTTGGAATCAAAAGTGTTTTTCCACTCTGTGATAGCCTAAATCCATGAGTACTAAAACCATCATAAAAAAGAAAGGGAAGTTGCCGGGCAGTACGGTAGCTATTTTTGGTGGTATCCATGGGAATGAACGAGTAGGAATTATGGCTCTTGATAAACTTGCGAAGCATCTCAATGTGACTTCCGGGACGGTCTATCTTGTATATGCCAATCCTCTCGCAATCAAAAAGAAGGTCCGCATGGTTAATAAAAATATGAATCGGCTTTTTTCTAAGGAGAATGTCGGAAAGACTCCGGAAGATACAAGAGCAAGGCAATTAATGAAACTCCTCGATACTTGTGATGGCCTTCTTGATATCCATTCATATAACAGCAAGATAGGGGACCAGTTCGCAATCGGAGAAGCCAACACTTACAAGCTTGTATCCAAGATGGACTTTCCGATCGTCGCTTCTGGTTTCAGTAAGATGGGGCATGGAACTGATGGGTACATGTTTAAGAATGGAAAAGCAGGACTTTGCATTGAATGTGGCACATCAAACAAAGCAAAAAAGTTTCTCCCGCTTGCATACAAGTCTGCGCTTCAATTTTTGCAGTATTATAAAAATATTGATCAAGCCGTGCCTTTTGATGAAGTAGAGCAAAGGAAAGTGGTTTCAAAAAGAATCATCTACAAGAAGACTAAAACATTCACGTTTACCAAAAATTACAAAGACTTCGAAAGTTTAGAGGAAGGTAGGGTATACGCGACTGATGGTGATGTGAAATATATCGCTAGTAAAAATGAATGTATTTTGTTTCCTCGACCAAAAGTAGAAATTGGAGGCGAGGTTTGTATCATTTGTTCTGTAAAAAAAGCCTAGTATTTTTCTCAAAAACCAGAATACTGAAATAGTAAGTTTTGACTCAACCTACTTAATTTTATAGTACCGTCAACTGTATTTGTAGCCTCCGCCTGCTTCGTCTTTTAATGAATGAACAGGCCCCTTTAGTATAGTCGTCATAAATTACTAAACCTGGCCTATGAATACCTCTAAATTGATGGTATGGTCATATCAGAACATGGAACAGCACTTTGACTAACCAGCCTATTCATGCGCCTAAGGCGTAGGAGTTCAGCATGAGTGAGCATGCAAATTCTGCGATGCTTGTATTCGTAGATGATGGGCAAGATTTCTTGGATTCTTGCCAGGCGCTGTTCGGAAGTGAAGGTCGCGTGTTTACCTTCACGACAGCTGTAGATACAATGGAGTTCACTCGAAGCCTCAGTGAGCCAGCTATCTTTTTCATTGACATGAGTCTTCGAGAGGATGGTGATGGTATTCAATTAATCCGGAACATTATCTCTGTCGCCAGAGCACCGGTCATCTGTTATTGTCTTTCGGGCAATGCAGATCCAACAACAAAATTCATCAGCCTGTGTGCAGGGGCGGATGGATATATCACCAAGCCTTGTCATAGGGACGAAATTGACGGGTATATCCATTCAGCGGAAAGAAATTTTTCAAGGATTTTTAATGCAACCAGGGATCACCTCACTGGGCTGCTCAATCGCAGAGAGTTTGAAAAATCTGCAATACGAGAGCTTGGCCAAGTGATGAGATGGGGGCGATCAACAGCATGTTTGTTTTTTGACCTCGATAACTTCAAGGGTATCAACGACACACACTCACACTCAGTGGGTGACAGCGTTCTTCAAGTAGTAGCAACTTGCTTCAATTCTCATTTATGGAGATCTTCCGATGTAGTTTGTCGGTATGGAGGAGATGAATTTGTTATTCTTCTTCCTGAAACAACAATGGAAGAGGCAATGCGTATCTCGAACGATCTAAAGAGTGATGTTGCGAACACATCAATGAAAAATACCGCTGGTGAGATATTTCACATCAGTATGTCTGTCGGCATTGCAGGGCTCGATTTCAGGAATGCCAGTCGAGACGTAAGTTTGATATTAAAAGATTTGATAGATCGCAGTGATGAGGAGTTGAAAAAAGTTAAAACAATGCGTTAGCTTTAGGGCGAGTCATCCTGTGACTCGCCCTATTTTTTGCATGATCATACTCGCTCGCCATCCCATATGTAACCGAAGAGCATCCCACACACCAACACATCCATATGGAGCCTAGAAAATATTTCTTTTTGGGACGAAAGTCTAAGTAATTCCTTTTTCTTACAATTGTAGTATGGTAAAATTATATTCTAAAAACAAAATCTAGTTACTCACATTACCCTCCGCTTATATTTTTATGACAGACCAACTCAAGAAAATCTTAATAGTCGAAGACGAAAAACCGATAGCGCGTGCCCTCCAGCTCAAACTTTCTCATGAAGGTTTTGATGCTACAATCGCTTCAAATGGTGTAGAAGGACTTGCGTTAATGGAAAAAGAACATTTTGATCTTGCACTACTAGATTTGATGATGCCCAAGCTTGATGGATTCGGCGTGCTTGAGGAGATGAAGAAACGGGGGATGGAAATCCCGGTAATGGTTCAGACCAATCTAGGTCAGAATGAAGATGAAAAACGCGCAAAAGAGTTTGGAGTGAAGGGGTTCTTTGTAAAATCTAATATGCCGATTACCCAGATTGTTGAGCACATTAAAACTTTTCTTAAGTAGCACATTTTTATTCTATGCAATTTGACGATATACAAATAAAAAAAATTCTCCTTGATGGATCGTACATTACTGTCGACGATCTCAAAAAAGCGGAAGAAGTCTCAAAAACTCATCGTACTGGACTCGTCACCTATCTATTAAATGAGGGGTTCATAACTAAGGATATTCTCGGGCAGGCAATCGCGGAGTCGCTCAAGATTTCCTATTCAGACTTAAATTCAAACTCACCATCTCGTGAGCAAGTACTAAAAATTCCTGAAGCGGTGGCAAAAAAGCTGCACGTTGTTCTTTTTTCTGAAAAAGATCAGGATGTAGTAGTTACTACCGACAATCCGAAGGCAGATGGGCTCGAAGCAGAATTACAGAAACTATTTCCCAATAAAAAAATAACAATTACGTTCTCTCTTTCAGAGGATATCAATGCCAATTTTACTCATTACGAAAAAGCGCTTGAAACAAGGTTTTCCAAAATTATAGAAAATAACACACGAGTAGCTCCCGAGTTGCTTGAAACAATCTTTATTGACACACTTGCGCTTAACGTTTCAGATATTCACTTCGAGCCTACCGGAGCAGACGTGCTTGTCCGCTTTCGAATCGACGGTGTTCTACGTGACGCAGGGAGATTGCCCGCAATCCATTACGAAAATATTCTCAATAGAATAAAGGTCCAAAGTGGCATTCGTCTCGATCAACACTTTGCAGCCCAGGACGGTGCAATGCAGTGGAAAAATGGTGATGTGTTTATCGACTTACGCACATCTATCGTGCCAACGGTCGAAGGAGAGAAAATCGTATTGCGCGTGCTCAGTTCGTATGTGCAGGGCCTAACTCTCAGTGAGCTTGGTCTTTCTGAAGCACATCAAAAAATGCTTGAGGAAACGGCTAACAAGCCATTTGGAATGATTGTGGTTGCTGGTCCAACCGGGTCGGGGAAATCAACTACGCTCTATGCGCTCCTCAAAATCCTCAATCAATCAGACGTAAATATCACCACCATTGAAGATCCAGTGGAGTACAAAATGCGTGGAGTCAATCAGATCCAGGTTAATACAGAAACCGGCCTGACGTTTGCCCAAGGTCTTCGTTCTATTGTTCGCCAAGACCCGGACACTATTTTAGTTGGTGAAATTCGTGATACAGAAACTGCAGAAATTGCTGTAAATGCTGCTTTGACGGGTCATTTGTTGCTCTCAAGTTTCCATGCCAATGATGCCGCTACCGCTATCCCGCGTCTGCTCGACATGGGGGTAGAACCGTTTTTACTTGCGTCTACCTTGGAGCTCATGGTTGCTCAACGTCTCGCGAGAAGAATTTGTAGTCACTGTAAATTTAGTACCACCGTCTCTGTAGAAGAGGTGAGAAAACAGCATGAAGGGTTAGATGCCTTTTTTGATGGAAAGGAAATCACTCTCTATCAGGGGAAGGGTTGCGAATCATGTGGTCACTCTGGCTACAAAGGTCGTACTGCCATTTTTGAATTTATTACTATCACCCCTGAGCTGCAAAATTTGATTCTCAAAAATCCCTCAACACAAGAAATTTGGCAGGTTGCTCGGGGGCAAGGTGCGCGCATGCTGTTTGAAGATGGTATTGAAAAGGTAAAAATCGGTGTCACCACCCTTGAAGAGCTTTTGCGAGTTGCTCTGCCCCCTAATAAGTAATTATTGGTATGACTCAAGAACAAAAACCAAAAAACTTTCTTGACCGATTCAAGTATTTTGGATTAGGGAAAGAGAGAGATTATTTTCTTGAAAACCTTAGTGCGCTGTTAGCGTCCGGCATGCCGATTATGGACGCTATTTTTGCCGTTCGTGCTGAGATCCAGTCAAAACGATTACAAAAAATTATTGATGCAATGGGAGAGGATGTGCAGGCAGGCCTGTCTCTTGCAGATTCACTCGAAAATACTGGGATGTTTTCAGACCATGTTGGTTCATTGGTTCGCATCGGTGAGAAGTCTGGTAAGTTGGTAGAAAATTTGAAAATAATCGCAGTCGAACAAGCTAAAGAGCGTTCACTGAAGTCTAAACTTCGTTCTGCAACTATGTATCCTGGTTTTGTCTTGTCACTTACCTTGATTGTCGGTACTGGGATTGCGTGGTTTATATTGCCGAAGCTCGCTATTGTGTTTTCTCAATTGAAACTCAAGCTACCACTCATCACAAAAGTTCTTATTGCTGTTGGATTGTTCTTAAGTAAATATGGTGCATACGCAATTCCTGCTTTTTTTCTTACTCTTGGGATGCTTTTTTACTTTCTATTTTCCTTCCGTAAAACGAGATTTCTCGGAGAGAAAATCCTTTTTGTTATTCCTGGAATTAAATTACTGTTAAAAGAAACTGAAATAGCTCGTTTTGGATACTTATTAGGTACGTTACTTTCTGCCGGCCTTTCCCCAACTGAGGCACTCCATTCCTTAGGGGAGGCCACGTCGCTGTCTCGCTACAGGAAATTCTATGTACATCTCGAGGCGAGTATAGCGGATGGTAATTCCTTTAAAAAAAGTTTTGCTCAGTATAAAAACATCAACAAACTGTTTCCCGTCCCAATACAGCAACTTATTATTGCTGGGGAGCAATCGGGCACGCTTTCTGTAACGCTTATTAAAATAGGGCAAGATTACGAGGCAAAAACCGACACTACGGCAAAGGATTTTACGATCATACTCGAACCTATTCTTTTGGTGATTGTGTGGCTTGGAGTGCTCGGTGTTGCGTTTGCCGTTATTTTACCAATCTATAGTTTGATCGGTGGTCTTAATCCAAATTCATAATGAAGAGAGGATTTACTATGATCGAGGTCATGCTATCCCTTGCCATTATCGGGGTACTGGCTGGAATATCCGCCCCAATTTATCAATCGTTTCAAGTCAGAAATGACTTAGACATTGCTGCGGTTACCATTGCGCAGTCAATGCGCAGAGCCCAGGTGCTTTCAGAGGCCGTTGATGGCGATGCAACGTGGGGCGTGGACGTTCGTAGCGGAAGCATCACAGTATTCAAGGGTGCTACATACGCGGGAAGAGACACGACGTTTGATGAATT
Source organism: Parcubacteria group bacterium (assembly GCA_046597175.1). Taxonomy (GTDB): domain Bacteria; phylum Patescibacteriota; class Minisyncoccia; order Phycocordibacterales; family Zambryskibacteraceae; genus CAYLHJ01. The sequence continues at coordinate 2,040 of JBKJKY010000059.1, read as the reverse complement.
GTCACCAATGCCAACGAGTATTACCCCATCTGGCTTCGGTGGCGCTGTGTTTGCAAAATTCACCGGTCTTCCTCAAACGACGGGTACGATTACACTCACATCAAATGCAAACGAAACGAGAACAATTACCATCAATGCAAAAGGCACCATTAGTTACTAACGCAGGTTTTTCCTTGGTCGAGGTCGTACTCGCGACTGCGGTTTTTGGTCTCCTTGTTACTGCACTTGTTGGTACTTTTTTATATGGGCAAGAATCTACGGTTCTTGCTGGTAGTCGTGCGAGGGCAGGTATGCTTGCCGAAGAAGGACTGGAAGCGACTCGCAATATGCGTGATTCGGCACTGACGTTTGCAAATCTTCCTGATAGTGCAGGAACGGGATTATCAATTACATTGAATCAGTGGGGATTTTCAGGAAGCACAGACACCAATACAATATTTACCCGGCAGACAGTCGTTTCAACTGTTGATACGTATCGAAAAAATGTAACAACAAACGTAACATGGCAACAAAATGCTCAAAGGGCAGGGTCTATATCTGTGGTGACTCGCGTAACTGACTGGATGCGGTCTTCTGCCTGCACCATCATGGGAGATTGCTTATCGGTAAATATATCGGGAGTTCAACTTGATTCAACTGACAATACCAGCGTGATTGGTATTACCCTCGCTAATACTGGAGGTACCAATATTATTATAGATACAATGACTATATCGTGGACAGGAGGTCCAAATGGTGACAACGACAGAAGGATTGTTATCAATGGTGTTACGGCATGGTCTGGGAACGGGAAATCTGGTGACGTATTAGACATAACGAACTTCACACTGAACGCCGCCAGTACCTATCCACTGACATCGCTTGGTTTTAAGAAAAATATGACGGGGACTACAATAAGTATTGTTTTCGCAATGACTGATGGTTCGACAAAAACGATAACTGGCATCCAGCCATAATTATATGAATTTACAACCTATCGATTATAAATTACCTACTGGCAAAGGCTTTACGCTCATCGAGCTTCTCTTGTACATCGCAGTATCGTCGGCGATGCTCCTCGTGATTTCTGTGTTTCTTTCCATATTGCTCGAATCTCGAGTGAAAAATCAAACGATTGCTGAAGTAGAGCAACAGGGTGTGCAAGTGATGCAAATCATTACTCAAACACTTCGGAATGGCGCTACAATTAATTCACCAGGCACGGGTTCAGGTGACGTATCACTTTCTGTTGATACGTACACCAGTTCAAATAATCCAACAGTGTTTGATATTTCTGGTGGAGTAATTCGCATAAAAGAGGGCGGGGGAGCTGTAATACCACTTACGAATGCGCGAATAACAGCGTCTGCACTTACGTTTCAAAATCTTTCTCGCGCCAGCACTCCGGGAACTGTTCGTATCCAGTTTTCACTTACTCAAATAAATCAAAGTGGGAGAAATGAGTATAATTTCACAAAAACATTTATTGGTTCAGCGACATTGCGTCAGCCTTAATGTATGAATAAAGGATATATCACACTGATCAGTGTACTCGTAGTTGGCGCAGTGGGGATAGCCATTGCTTCTTCACTTATTTTGCTTGGGAATGCATCATCTCGAACGAGCTTTGCTTTACAGCAGTCTCTTCAGGCAAAAGGCTTGGCTAACGCTTGTGCTGAGGAGGCGCTCGAGCAAATCCGTGAATCTACTCCCTACACGGGTACGGGTAATCTCACCTTGGGTCAGGGGACTTGCAGTTATACAGTCACTGACACCGGTGGTACAAATCGCACGGTTACCACTTCGGGGACCGTTGGCACTATTGTAAGAAAAGTTTCCGTAACAATCACCGCAATTGATCCTCTTATTGTTGTGAGCTCTTGGCAAGAAATTCCTTGATGAAAGTTATTAACAGCGTAACTTTTTTTAATTTGATATTATAAATGTATGAAAAAAATACGTCACAATAAGGGTTTCACCCTCATCGAAATTCTTCTCGTAGTTGCTGCCATCGCCATCCTCGCAGGTATCGTTATTCTCGCAATCAACCCTAACAAGCAA
>JBKJKY010000020.1:0-7341 GCA_046597175.1 Parcubacteria group bacterium | reverse complement strand
GCAATGGCACGGGCAAAACTCCGGTTTGAAAATTTCTTCATCTCACTTCGAGTGGGATGGTTTCTTGCTATTCGTCAGGTGAAGCGCTCTTCCGTAGCTACGACAGGCCTCATCATTTTTGTGATGATGCTTACGTTCCTCAACTTGGTGGTGGTTCGTGGAGTCCTCGTTGGTCTTATTCAAGGGTCAACGGATGTGTTTAAGAGTGCGTATGCAGGTGACATTCTCATCTCAACTCTTCCAAAAAAAGACTTTATCGAAAACAGCCCTTCAGTTATTAAGACAATAGAAGATTTGCCATGGACACAGTCAGTGTCACCTCGAATACTCGATAGTGGTAAGCTCGAAGCAGATTACAAAACTCGTCTTCGTTTAACCGATGATCCAAATAGTGCAAGTGGCCAGGTTTCTGGCGTTGATCCAATCAAAGAGGAGTCAGTAACAAAACTTTCAACAAAAATTGTGGAAGGAAGTTATCTTTCATCATCTGACACTGATTCAATTTTGATTGGTTCAAACTTGCTCAAAAAGTACGTGACCGCTGAAGCACCAGGCCTTACTCTTCTTACCAATGTAAATATCGGTACAAAACTCCGTCTTACGATTGGCAACGTGCAGAAAGAAGTAATCGTCAAAGGGGTAGTCAGCTCTCGCAGTGGAATTCTTGATCAGCGTATTATTATGCTCGACTCAACCCTCCGAAGTCTTACCGGTAAGACTGATTTTAATGTCGGAGAAGTCGCAGTAAAACTAAAACCAGGGGTGAGTCCGGCTTTTGTAAAAAATGTACTTCTTGCGAGTAAGGTAGGGGAAGTAGCAACCGTTCAGACAGCAGACGAGGCTATTCCGAGCTTTCTTGTTGATATTAAAAACACGTTTGGAATTCTCGGTAACGTAGTCGGCTCGATTGGTCTTGTCGTTGCATCAATCACAATCTTTATTGTTATCTTCGTGAATGCAATTACTCGCCGAAAGTATATTGGAATTTTGAAGGGTATCGGTATCCATGCTACGGCAATTGAGTTTGCCTATGTCTTGCAATCAATCTTTTATGCTGGAGTTGGTATTGCGCTCGGCCTCTTGGTCCTCTACGGATTCCTTGTCCCATACATCGAAGTACACCCAGTGAAGTTCCCATTTAGTGATGGAATTCTGGTTGCAGAACTTTCAAATACCATGATTCGTGCAGGACTGCTTATGATTGCAACTCTTATTGCTGGATATATACCTGCGCGGATTGTTGTAAAGCAAAATACTTTGGACGCAATTTTGGGTAGAAAGTAACTTGTCCGCCAATTTATCCGCCGAAACTTTTAGTTATGCAATATGTATATATTTTAAAAAGTAATAAAGATGGAAATTTGTACACAGGTTGTACAAATAATGTTAAGCAACGTCTTGCTTTGCATAACGCGGGAAAAATATTTTCAACCAAACTACGAAAACCATTTAAGCTTATATTTTATGAAGCTTTTATCAGTAAGCAAGACGCGTTTAAACGAGAGAAATGGTTGAAAACTGGATGGGGACGTAATCAAATTAGCACTATGTTGTCTAATAGCTTAAAAGTTTAAGCGGATACTATGATCAAAGCAGTAAATTTATTAAAAAAATTCGAAAGTGGAGATTCAGAGCTCATTGCGCTGAAGAGTCTTTCGTTTCAAATTGAGCAAGGGCAATTCGTTGCAATTACCGGACGATCGGGGTCAGGAAAATCCACTCTTCTCTATCAGCTCGGACTTCTTGACCAACCAACAGGCGGGCAGGTGTTCGTTGATGGGATTGACGCCACAGCGCTTTCGAATGAAGAGCGAACAACAATGCGACTTCGTGAACTCGGGTACATTTTCCAAGACTACGCACTTATTCCTGAATTAACTGCTGCAGAAAATGTGATGATTCCGCTTCTTATGCAAGGTATGACTCCGGGAGATGCGGAAATGAAAGCGAATCTTTCACTCGAGCGTATTGGTTTAGCTGGTAAATACGGCAATCTCCCGAGTCAGCTCTCCGGAGGTCAGCAACAAAGAGTTTCTATTGCGCGCGCCATTGCACACAACCCAAAAATAATTTTTGCTGATGAACCAACCGCAAACCTCGATAGTGAGACATCAGAAGTGGTTCTGAAGACATTCATTGAGCTCAACAAGGAAGGTCAGACGATAGTGATGGTCACCCACGAACCAGAATATGCGAAGCTTACACACCGAACCATTACCTTAGCAGACGGAGAAATTATTTCAGACATTATTAATAATACGAAGTAGCCATTATGAAACAAAAAATCACTCAATTTTTTATCACTCTTAAGTCAAGACCAAAAACAGTTGGCCTCGTTATCCTCATTATCATTCTTGGTTTCTATTTTGGACGAGGAGGAAATACAACCGTAGAAAACGTTATGGTAACGAAAGGAGATGTTGTCGAGGAAGTGGCAGTGACTGGTAAAACTGTTGCGGTGAAAGACCTTCTCCTTGGTTTTGACAAAGGTGGACGAGTGGTTACTGCCCCTGCCTCTGTTGGAGATCGGGTTACGGAAGGACAGATTATTGCAACGCTCGACGCGAGTGAGCTTTACGCGAACCGTGCAAAGTCATCGGCAGATGTGGCACAAGCAGAAGTGGCGCTGAGTAAAAGTATGCGCACAAGCTCTGACAACTATGGAGATGCACGAACGAATGCCATTTCACGGGTGAAAGATTCGTATGCAAAGACAGATGATGCACTCCGCAATAGTATTGATCAGTTTTTCAAAAACCCAAGACAAAGTACGACATTTATCCAGTTTGCGTTTCAAGATGGAGCTACTCAGTACAATTTTCCTATCGATTCAACCACGGCCCTTGCTATTAGTGCTGAACGATATCAAATCGAGCTAATTCTTGTGAAGTGGAATGCGAGCCTATCTGGTATCGATAGTGCTGCCGATGTATCGCCATATGTTGCTACCGCTGAAGCAAATCTAAACCGCGTAAAGACCTTCCTGAACTCAGTTGCGTATATCACAAACACTGTTCAGGCCTCAGAGTTTAAGTACCAAGCGACTATCGATGGATACAAGCAAACCGTATCAACAGCAAGAACAGATATCAGTACTGCAATCACGAACTTACTCTTAGCAAAAGAGAAGCTTTCTGCTGCTCCGACGCAAACATCAAACTCTAACTCTTTTGATGAGGTTGCGACTGCGCAAGCAAAGCTTGATTCAACAAAGGCAGATCTCGCATCAATCGATGCGCAGATTGGGAAGACTATTATTCGCTCACCAATCGCAGGACTCGTTACGAAGCAGGATGCAAAGGTAGGGGAAATCGTCACTGCTGGCACAGGACTCGTCGGAGTTATTTCTGATAAGAATCTTGAAATTGAAGCAAACGTATCTGAAGTAAATATTGGGAAGCTTAAAACTGGGAATACGGTGTCATTTAACTTCGATGCATTTCCAGGCAAAACATACACTGGAAAGGTGTTCTATATCGAGCCAGCCGAAACGATTGTCGATAATGTGGTGAACTACAAAATCAAAGTAAGTATCGATGGTGACATCGGGGAGGTTAAAAGTGGACTGACTGCGAATCTCCATATCAAGACTGCTGAGAAGCTCGGAGTACTCCGCGCACCGCTCTATGGTGTATCGCAAGATGGAGATGTTACGAGTGTGCAAAAAGTAACAGGGACAAAAGGAGAGCTTGAGAAGGTAACAGTAACCACAGGACTTGTTGGTAACGACGGTAGTGTTGAAATGGTAAACGGTGTAAACGAAGGTGATACCTTGCGTGTTACGGTTCCAGCGAAGTAACCTATATTTTAAAATCCACAATTATGAATCTCGAAGAAAGCCCAATGTTAAAGATTCACAAGTTCATGTTCCTTGCGGACAAGCTTCTTGATCGTGAATTACATAATCGTTTTACCATTAGCTTCTCGCAGTTTCGGATGCTTGCAGTAATAGCGAAACAGCCTGGCATATCTCAAAAACAAATCGCGTGTATTCAGGAGACGACGCAAGCGGCTGTATCTCGCCATATCGACGTGCTCGAAAAGATGCAATATGTTGCGCTTACGACAAATAGTAATAATCGCAAAGAGCACAATCTCCACTTAACTGCCAAGGGAAAAACCCTCACTAAAAAAGCTTTTCAGTTTGTGGAAACAAAAGCCGATGAAATATTAGGAGCACTTGGTGCAAAACGGAAGCTTGAACTCGGCAAGGTTTTTGATATCCTGGTTGAGACAGTCCGCAGGGACTATGGGGAGTGTCTTCCTCCGTGCGCTAAATAATATGTTTGAAATTATTCTCTATTACAAATATACACCTCTTCTAGACGCAGAGAGCCTGTTAGAAGCTCAGCGTGCTCTTTGTGAGCGCCTATCACTCAAGGGTCGGATACTTATCGCAGATGAGGGTATTAATGGCACCTTGGAGGGCACAAAGGAAACGGTAGATGAGTATGTCCGTATCCTCACGTCTGATGCTCGATTTGCTGATATCAATATTAAGCGAAGTGCCGGGACCGGGGAGGCTTTTCCAAAACTCAAAGTGAAGTACCGAACCGAGATCGTAAGTGGCCACTTGGAAGATGAGGATGTGAAGCCGTGGGAAACGACTGGCAAGCACCTTTCAGCAGAAGAACTCCAATCGTGGATTGATACAGGAGAAGAGTTCACCATTGTCGATATGCGCAATGACTATGAATATAAGATTGGGCACTTTGAAAACTCGATAAATCCCGGGATGGCAAATTTCCGTGACCTCAAAAAAATTGTAGAAGATTTAGAACCCATTAAACAGAAAAAAGTAATTACTGTGTGTACCGGCGGTGTCCGCTGTGAGAAAGCCTCAGGGTATTTGATAAAAAAAGGATTTGAAGATGTATACCAGCTTGAAAACGGTATCGTGTCGTATATGGAAAAATATCCCAACAAGGCATTCAAGGGGAAGCTCTATGTATTCGACAATCGGGTAGCGATGGATTTTGACACTCCGGATAATCACACAGTAGTAGGAAAGTGTGGCCTCTGCGAAAGTGCTACCGAGAATTATGTAAACTGTAAAAATAAGCTCTGCAACAAGCACTTCTTAATCTGTACTTCTTGCAGTGACGAGCAAGGGCTCTTTTGTAGTGATGAGTGTAAAGAAAGGGTAATCAGTCTAGAACCTGTGAATTGATAGGTGGACGATGCGCTCTCTGAAAACTAATTTTTTGACAATCTAATGTCATCGTAGTATAAAATACTGAGAATTTCGGGTTGTTCCTACACACTCTACAAGTGAGCGAAAGATGAATAACGGAGATATGCATCTGGCGGATGTGCTAAAGTCGCCCTTTGTCCGCGAACTTCTATATGGCCTGGTAGTTTTCCTCCTAGGTATGTTAGGAGGAGCGGCCATCATGTCGTCAAACACTCAGAAACTTGAGCTCGAGAACAAGTCGCTCAGGCAAACTGTGGACTCACTCAAGAGTGTCTCGACGGCAAGCATCTCACCCGCTGTGTATCACGAGCATTCCCATGTATGTGGGTTCGGTCATGCAATTGGTGGGCACACCAACATCAAGACCGTGTGCGACTCTGTGAAGTAGCTTCACAGGTAAGTAAACAAAGGCAGGCACCTCACAAGGGTGCCTGTTTTCTTGTATTTACTTGCTTTTTTACTAAAATAGTGCTATAAATTATGTGTAGTTTTTTGACATAACCCGCCTACACTTGAGTGTCAGCGCGGGTATCTATGTGTCCGCCGAAAATTTTGAGAATTTTTTGCGGACACGGAACCTCCATTCTTTTCTTCAGATTAGTATTACGTAAAACTAAAAACTGTAAACTTAAAACTAGTCTTCGGAAAAGAGGGGGGCAGCTCAATTAGAGCAACGCTGTAGCCTAGTCCGCTATAGCTTCCAGTCTTCCTCAACCGTAATCCGTATGAAAATATTACGCGTCGTGGGTCTGGGATTGCTCATTATTGTGCTTAAGTTCCTGGTCCCGCAAATCTTTGCAGGAATACAAGACGTCCTCCTCACGTTCTTTGGTACCCTGCAGTTTGCTATGCAAACTTCAAAAGGAGTAATGCAAGCGGGAGCAAGTTCGCCGTTTATGCCCCCGCATATTCCTTCTGTTGGTAGATAGAAGCTGAAGGAAGAAGATCACCATGGTACGTAAGTACTGACGGTGGTCTTTTTTTTGGCAGTTGTGAGATACAGATGACAAGAAAGACAGAAATTCTAAATTATTGTTCATCCGTTAGTGGCCACTCACCAGAGCTTAGGGATTTTGGACTCATTTTGACTAAAATAGCCCCAAAATCGGGTCAAGTTTTTGTGTAATAAACCACTAATTTGGAAAAGTGCAAAATCTGGAAAAAGTTTTACAAAGTGGCTAAAATATGGTCTTATCAAATCTGCTAAGATATGGCTTGAAATAAGGATAGAATTGATGTTCATCGTGTGAAAAAGCTTGACAGAGTATCTCAAACCTGCTACTATGTATGCATTCCAGTGAAGAGCTGGAATTTTGTTTTCATACCGCCACTCCAGAATTACTCGTAACCTTTAACTGTATTTTAAATCTAACTACTGTAGGACTTCTGGCTCTTGTTTCTGGGTTTAACACCGTAGGAACACCAGCTAACTCTATTACCGCTGAGGTCTCAAAGACTGATTCGGTACTTGAGTCGAAGACAACCACAACTCAAGAAAAGGTTACGCAGTATTTTGCTGACAAACCAATTCTCGTTGATATCGCACGCTGTGAGTCACGATTTAGACACACTGATAAAAATGGTAAGGTTCTCCGAGGTGAGCTTACTCCTGCAGACGTAGGAGTAATGCAAATCAATGAGAAGTACCACTTAGAAGCTTCAAAGAAGCTCGGGTACGACATCTACTCTCTCGAAGGTAACATGGCATATGCCAAGTATCTCTACGAGAAGCAGGGTGCACGTCCATGGCTCGCATCATCAAGTTGTTGGGCAAACTACTCTGAGATAGCCAAGAGATAACATAACAAAACCCCCGCAGGCTTTGCCTGCGGGGGTTTTGTTATGGGCTACGCTAGCTCGCTTGTTCTGTATCGCTCGGAACGCTTGGTGCACCAATCTTTTTTAGATATACACCTGCATTTGAAAGCAAGAATATCAGTGTTGAAGTACTCGCTGAAAGGAGGCAGTATGTGCACCATGCGCCGATTAGGTATGCTTGCACGTAGACGAACCAAAGGCTAAATCCAAATCCAAAAAATGATGCATAACTGAGGAGTTTGAAAACTCTGAAGTCGCACTTTTGTCCGTAGAGCATTCCGAGGAAGAGAATCCCGAGATAGTAGAGTGCTCCGAGGAGTGCGACGGGA
>JBKJKY010000016.1:0-7969 GCA_046597175.1 Parcubacteria group bacterium | reverse complement strand
GACTGCTCGAAGAGCCTTCGAAGCTCTGCTTTGCTTGCAAATTGCTCTGTAGAAAAAAGTGCATCGAATAGCAATGTTCCTTGCTCTACTGTGATTGGAGTCGCATCATCTGCAGTTACTTCCTTCTTTGCGAATTTTCGATCAAAGTTTTCTCGCTCAGAAAGCCCCGCTTCAATATTTCCGGCTTCGAATGCAACGATAAACGTTCCGAGCTGTTTCTTGGCTTCAAGAGGATGCTCCTTTGCAAATAGGGTGAGCTCTTCTACTTCCCGTTCATGCACGTCAGCAAAACTTGTGAAGTAGGAAACAATGAGTGAATCTGGAATCGACATAATCTTTCCAAATTTATCTACTGCAGGTGCTGTAGCTGCAATGTAATTGCCAAAGCTCTTGCTCATCTTTCTTCCGTCCCCTGCAGAACCTTCAAGAATTGGGGTAACAAGCACCACCTCCTCTTTCTTACCATAGTGTGCTTGCACTGAACGGCATTGCTGAAAGTTGAGAAGCTGATCTACTCCGCCAAGCTCGATATCCGTATCAAGTGCGACAGAATCAAGCCCCATAAGTACGCCGTAGGTTGCCTCAGCAAGTGATACAGCTTGTTCATTTCGGAAGCGAGCTCTGAAATCTTCTCTTTGCACCGCTTCGGTAAGTGAAACACTTTGGAGCACGGGGAATAAATCCTCGAGGGTGGTTTTTTCGAGCCACTCTGAGTTTCGGCGAATCGAAAGCTTTTTTACATCAATGAACGACGAGATCTGCTGCGCATATGTTTGATAATTTTTCTCGATATCTTCTTTCGTAATAGGAGCACGGCTACTGTCCCGTCCTGATGGATCACCAATGCGCGCAGTAAAGTCACCAATAATAAAATCTACATGGTGGCCCACTCGGATAAATTGACGGAGGAGCATGATAGGTACGAGATGCCCGAGGTGAACATCATACCCAGTTGGGTCAATCCCCATCTTCACCTTCAGTGGCCTTTGTTCTTCAAGTAAAGTTCTGAGTCCCTCATGGGTCAGAACTTGCTGGCACTTTGGAGATAGATAGCCAATAAATTCAGAGGGAGATAGTCCTTCCCAGTCTTCAGAGAGTCGGTCGAAATACAATTCATCGTATCGTTGCATAGGTTTTATGATGCCTTATTTGAGAAAAAAAGTCACTGTTTTCACCATGTGGTGACTTCTCCCTTCCCATCCTGAAGCTAAATGCATACAATAGATACATATGATTATTGAATGGAACAAAGTTACATGGTATTCGAAGCTTGGCGCAGTGCTACTCTTTATTGTGGTTGTTCCTGTCATTACGTTTGTTATCGGAAAAGAATATCAAAAAACAATAGATGTTCTTGAAAACAACGATGCCTACCATCCAGCAATGACGAGCAGAAGGCATCATGCGAAAGGAACGACTCCTATTATTTCAATTACCTCCGGAGTTACTGGCACTGTCACTATGGGTAGCGCCTGTCCAAAAAGTGACACGAGCAGTAACTCCTGCAAAACGCCGAGCCTAGCAACTCCTCTTATTGTAAAAAATACCAGTGGGAAAACAGTCACTCACACAGTCTCTCGAAATGACGGAAAATTCTTTCTCCTTCTTCCGCCAGATACATACAAAATTGGCGTAGCAGCTGCAGAAAGCTTCCAAGGTACCTCAGTTACAAGCGTCACAGTCCCTGCAGAGAAAATAGTCCCCGCAAAACTTTCTCTCTAGTCGAAAATACAAAACACCCCGCCGTACGGCGGGGTGTTTTGTATTTAGCTATTTTCGAAGTGAATCTCGAATCTCCCTCAGGAGCACAATATCTTCAGGTGTAACAGTTGGTGTTACTGCTTCTTCTTTTTTGCTCCTCATCACGAGCTTATTGATAGGAACTACGACAAAGAAGTAGATCGTCACAGATACAATAAGAAACGAAATCAAATGATTGAGAAAACTTCCATACATGAACTGACTTCCATTAATCGTAAAGAATAGTCCAGAAAAATCAGGGACTTTTGCAATTGCACCGATGACAGGTGTGAGGACATCCTTTACCAGTGACTCCACAAGCCCACCAAACGCAGCTCCGATAACGACACCGACTGCCAAGTCAACAACATTACCTCGCAAAATAAACTGTTTAAAGCCACTCACTGTTTCTTTCATAAGAATTACATTAATGATAATTATCCGTTTTTCGTATTGCGATTTTGGTATTTCAAATTTTCCTGTTTTTTCCTCTTCATTATATATTCATCCGCATCAATTGTCCGCGCATTCTCTACAGTGTACTCTCCGACAGTGAGCCTTCTCAAATTAACGAGCGTGCCAACCGTTCCAAGATTTTCTGCAAGCTTCTCGCCAAGGGTACGGATATAACTTCCACTTGTGACGTCGAAAAACACATGGACAGTAGGGAGGTTTACCTGCATTACTCGTGCACTTCGCACTGTCATCTTCTTAACTGGCACCTCGATCTCTTTCCCCTCTCTCACATATTCATAGAGTGCTTTACCACCCATCTTAATTGCAGAATACATTGGCACAGCGAGTTCATGCGTCCCCACAAATTCCCGAACCGCTATTTCTACATCTTCGGCACTCAGTGAAGGAACTGCCTTTTCTTCTATAACCGCTCCGGTAATATCCCCTGTGTCAGTCATTATTCCGAGCAGTATCTCCGCTTCATACGTTTTTGAAAGGCCAATCAAAGTTGTGAGAAGTTTCGTTCCCTTATTAACCCCAAGGATGAGCAGTCCGGTCGCGAATGGATCAAGCGTCCCTGCATGACCAATCTTCTGTGTATGGAGTTCTTTGCGAAGAATACGAATCACATCAAATGAGGTAATTCCTTTTGGTTTATCAACGAGGAGTAACTGATTGATCTCTTGTTCCATATCGTGACTATAGTGCAGTTTCAAATTTTTTTCCACATATTGCCCCTTTGTACTTGTCCACAGCTTGGCAAATAAGAAGACTAGACGCCGTTGACACTCGAAATATTGAGGCGTATAAAGAAGATTGACCCTGTTCATTTATTTCACTTAATTATAGGAGAAACTAACCGGCACTACCGCAGTTCGCGAAGTACAACCACTTTTTACGAGGTGCACGTATGGCGCACGCGATGAGCTCTGAGCAGTTTTTCCCGGTGGCGGCAGAATTCGGTGACGCTCGCGTCCCGCTCACAACGAACGTGGAGTCGACGTCTATCGACTCAATTCTCCACATCAGTGGTAGCTCTCGAGAGCTCTGCAAGGCGGTTGTCGGTTCTCTGACAAACGCCAAGGGTACCAACAAGAATGAGGCGGAAGCCGAAGTTTACAAAGCAGTGCTTCGGTTTCTGCCGTATTGGATCCAAAAATCGAAACACAACGCACCTGCATCTGCAGTGTGGAAGACGCTGTCAACGCTCATCGATTTTGATGACAAGAAATTCGCTGTCGACATCGATGAAGATACCCACAGCCCCAACATCGTGCTCTGCAAGTCTTGTGGTGGGCACGAAGTAGCCCTGATCAGACTGAATGGTCGCACCGGCCAGTTCTGCCAGCGACGCGATGGATCTGTGTACGCGTTCTGTCATCGCTGCATCCGAGCGGGAAGACGGTGCGAAGTGAATCACCCTCACAAAGGACTGATTCACAAGGGAATGGCATTTCGCCCTCATGCGGATGCCAAAAAGGGCAAAACGAGCGCTACTTCTCCTCATCGAAAGAGGCTGGATCACATGCCACCGGACTCGGTTCGAGTCCTCCGCATTCATCACTAGCCACTGAAGAAACCACCCCCGATCAATATTGATCGGGGGTGTTGTACTTCATGTTCTTTTATTGAATGCACGAATTGAACGCTCGGACAGAAACATTATACTCATCAGTCATATTTTTTAGTTTTGCGGAACGAGCGTTCACCTCTTTTACGAGTGTATTGTATTCAACGACTTTTGCATTATACGCATCGGTATTCTGACTATTTTTTAACGTTTGAAGCTCTTGGTCTTTCTCAGTAAGTATGGTATTTAATTTTCCGAGTTCAGAAATTTCTTTTTCAAGAAGGAGTTTCAAATTTTGATCAACAGCAGGGCATGACGACAGTGGCTTGGCAAAAATCTGCACTGCAATCCACGTATCTCGCCCATTGTAATTTCCTTTTCCTACTGCAATACCAATTTCTGTGTACTGTGTTCGCAAAATATTTTCTCTGTGTCCCGGACTATCCATCCATGCTTGCACGAGCACTGCATCCGTCGCGAAGTTCCCCATCGCAATATTCTCTCCAATCGTTGCATACTCATACTGTATTTCTCCTGCCACGCTCGACGCAGATTGTCCTTGCGGTGATACATGCTCAAAGTATCCTCTCGCGAACATATCTGCCATTCTTTTTTGAGCAATAGTATTCAACCTCGAACTGAGCGACAGTGGCGAGTCACCCACCTTCACTCTCTCAGCATTTGTGCCAGTAAAAATACCCGAAACCGAAAGTCTTACATTGCTTGATTCTACTTTAGCAAAGAGCGCGCCCGGCGCATTAATTCCGCTACTTATTCCGCTCTTTACGTTGTCGGTAAATTTCTCCCGCACTGTATCATCTCGTAAATCTCCAACGTATTTCAAACCAAAAAAGGCAAGAGCTCCAAGAAGAACAATTACAAATATACTTATTTTTATTACTCGAACTTTTTTATATGTTGAGGATATCGGGTCCATGGGAATCAATAATTTCTACCCTCTGTGTTCTCTCTGACTGTTCATTGTGAGTTGCGAACACTGTTTTTCGAATAAGTTCTGGATTCGCCGCGCTCTTCATCACGAAGTTACCTCCAGTCTCAGATGCAGTCTGCACTTCAACGTTTCCAAAATTAAGGAAGGTTGCGATGATACCGCGAACCTCAACAGAAACATCCTGAACTTTGTCGAATCGAATACTCGATACTTCACGATCAAAGAATCCTTTTTGTTCTACATCAATAATTCTTTTCTCCGTGACGTACCACACATCGAGGTAATAGCTTGTCCATTGCACAAAAAAAGTAATCCAGAGTGTAAGTATCCAAAGGATATAGAGGAATGAAAGGAATCCAGAAATACTGAGTCCGGGAGGCAACTGAAGCGGAATAAGATGAACGAAGAATTCATATCCGACAAGCGGGAGAAATGCTGAGATAAGCAGAAAGAAACCTTGCGCAAAAAATACAATCCAGTGTTTTCGGACTTCAAGCAAAACATGTTCATTCGGGTCTAAGTGAAGCATGGTAATTAGAGCGCGATAATAATTGTACTTGCCATTAAAAAAAGAAAAATCGAAATTCCATAAAATAACAACTCGACGAACACTACCGCTTTTGCGTTCATGCCGTACTCTCTCCAGTGGTACGTAAGAACGAGGCTCAAGATACAGTAAAAGAAAAAATACGCACCAAGGAGGGCCCAGAGAAGGCTTGAGGATAGGTGGATGCTTTTAAAAGGAAATGCCAAAAATGGATTTGGGACCATACTTCCGCTATTTTATCACAAAGATTGGCAAAATCGCCTGCAGTATCCTCAGTTTTTAGTCTTTACATTCAAACCATTTTCTGCTTTAATAGGCCTTCTGTTTCGACTCAAAAGGCACATTTTAGAGACAAGTTTAATAATTCATCAGTTTTTATGGAAATACGAAATATCGCAATCATCGCTCACGTGGACCACGGCAAGACCACCCTTACAGACGCGCTCATGCGCCAGACCGGAATGTCTGAAGAAGGTTCAACAATGGACTCAAACGCCCTCGAACAAGAGCGTGGTATTACGATTTCTGCAAAAAACACCTCTGTGTACTACCCACTCGTTAATTCAGGACGAGAAGTGACCAAAATTAATATTGTAGACACACCTGGTCACTCCGACTTCGGTTCTGAGGTAGAACGCGTACTTCGCTCTATTGATACTGTGCTCCTTGTTGTGGATGCTCAGGAAGGTCCGATGCCACAGACACGTTTCGTACTCAAGAAGTCCCTCGAGCTTGGTCTTAAGCCAATCGTAGTTATTAACAAAATCGACAAACCTGCAGCACGCCCCGCAGTAGTGCATGAGCTCGTTCTCGAACTCTTTATGGAGCTCGGTGCAAATGATGCACAGCTCGACTTTACTACCGTGTACGCAATCGGACGCGATGGTATTGCAAAGCGCGAACTTTCTGACACATCAGAGAACCTCTTTCCACTCCTTGATGTTGTGCTCGAAAACGTAAAACCTGCGAACAACGATGACTCAGCGCCCCTTTCTGCACAGTCATTCAACCTCAGTTACGATAACTTCCTTGGACGTATGGCAGTATGCCGAATCTACAATGGAAAAATCTCAACTGGTCAAACAGTGTACGCAAAAGGCACAGATGGAAAAGTGCACTCAGGAAAAATTACCAAACTCTTCACCTTCGAAGGAGTTGCGCGAAAAGAAGTAACAGAAGCAACCTCAGGTGACATCGTGATGATCGCAGGTCTTCCAGAAATTTACATTGGAGAAACGATACTACACACAGAAGATGGCGAGGCACTCCCTGCAATTAACATTGATGAGCCAACTATTTCCCTTAATTTCCTCGTAAACGACTCTCCATTTGCAGGACGTGAAGGAAAATTCGTGACCGGTCGCCAAATTAAAGATCGTCTCGAAAAAGAACTCGAAATTAACGTGGGACTCCGCGTTGACTTCACTTCAAATGAATATATTAATGTGTACGGACGTGGCGAACTTCACATTGCGATTTTGCTTGAAAACATGCGCCGTGAAGGATACGAACTCCAAGTGTCACAGCCTCAAGTAATCATCAAAGTAGAAAATGGAGTGAAAACTGAACCGTACGAAGAAGTAGTGGTGGACGTCCCAGAAGAATTCTCTGGCGCAATCATCAGCAAGCTTACCGAGAAGCGCGCAACTCTTATGAGTATGATCCAAGAGCCAGGAAGTATGACTCGTCTTATTTTTGAAATTCCAACACGGGGGCTCCTTGGATACCGTGGACAATTCGTGATTGATACCAAAGGTCTCGGTATTATCTCTACGCACTTTATTGGCTTCCGTGATTATGCAGGAGAAATCCGCAAGCAAAACTATGGATCAATGGTATCGATGGAAAACGGCAAAGCCCTTGCCTTCGCTCTCGACAACCTCCAGCAACGAGGACAGCTCTATATTGAGCCAGGTGAAGAAGTGTACGAGGGTGAAGTTATTGGGAATGCAACGAAAGGTGATGACCTTTCGGTAAACCCTACTCGCGGAAAGCAACTGACCAACATGCGCGCATCAGGATCTGACGGTAGTGTGTACCTCGCACCAGCATGGAAACTCTCTATCGAACGCGCGATGGAAGTAATGAGCGAAGAAGATTACATCGAAATCACCCCAAAGTCAGTTCGCCTTCGAAAGAAATACTTGAACGAAACAGACCGAAAGAAAGCAAGAGGAAAGTAATGGTGCAGTTTTAAGTCGTTAGTTTTTAGTTTTAAGTAAAATACAAGTAAAACAGCGCGACCTTCGGTCGCGCTGTTTCCATGAGAATTTTTTGTCTACTAACGACTTAAAACTAACTACTAAAAACTTTAAGTATCTCTTCCGTACTTGGTGAACCTTTCCAAATTCCTTGAATGACTCCGCCCATATCAATCGCAACTACCGTACGTTTTGTTGAGGTCATACCCATAAATGATCCGAGTGCTCCGTACGCTTCAATAACTTTTCTCCCTTCGTCTATGAGGAGCTTTGTGGTGAGTCCGTACTTTTCGATAAATCCTTTATGTGAATCTGCACCTTGGTGATTGATCCCGAGCACCACAACATTTGCAGGCTTAAACTGCTCTGCATCATCGCGGATAGCGCAGAGCTGTGCGGTGCATCCCGGAGTATCATCCCCTGGATACATCACGATCACCACATTACTCTTACCGGTAAAATCTGATAATGCAACGATATTCCCTTCAAAATCTGGTAGTGAA
>JBKJKY010000005.1:0-3977 GCA_046597175.1 Parcubacteria group bacterium | reverse complement strand
TTGCTCGCTTGCTTCACGGATTATTTTATTTGCACGTTCCATGTTCAAACTTTTCTTTTCGCTTCGATCAGAAATGATTGGAATAAATTTTGTCACTCCAAGCTCTGTACCCTTTTCAAGTACCCATTCGAAATTACTGTTTTTAATAAGTGATGCGTACACATGCAGTTCATGAGTTGGATTCGTTTCACTCTCTGTTTTTGAAATGAGCGTAAAGGAAAGTGATCCTCGTTCAAACGAAGTGATCATGGATAGATATTCAAACCCTGTATTATCGAGGAGGATAACCTGCCCCCCTACGGTGAAACGGAATACGTTTCGAAGCTGGTGAAAGAGCTCACCGTCATGAATAACAAACTCTTTCTGCTCACCAATTTCTTCTGTAACATAAAAACGATGGAGTCTCATAGAATGGTTTCTTAGGAATAGTATAGAGATAGCTAGTAAATACGTCCTTACCCTGCAGTATATCGTGACCTTGAAAACTGGCAAGAATGCTGTAGTATTGCGATGTCTATTTCAGAATGTGAAACGCGAAAGACACGAGCTTACTTACCACTAAACACTACACGTATGTTAATACCAACAGTTATCGAGAAGTCACAGTTCGGTGAGCGAGCATATGATATCTACTCACGATTACTCAATGATCGTATTATTTTCCTCGGCGGCGTCATTGATGAAAACGTAGCAAACCTCATCATCGCACAACTGCTTTTCCTCGAATCACAAGATTCAAAAAAAGATATTAATTTGTACATCAACTCACCAGGGGGAATGGTAACAGCAGGTCTCGCTATTGTTGATACAATGAATCATGTGAAGCCTCACATTTCAACAATCTGTGTCGGGATGGCAGCATCGATGGGTGCAGTCATCCTTGCCTCTGGTGAAAAGGGAAAGCGTTTCTCACTTCCAAATTCTGAAATTATGATTCACCAACCACATGGTGGAGTTGAGGGTCAAGCTTCTGATATAGAAATCAGCGCAAGAAGAATTTTGAAAAACCGAGATATCTTAAACAAAATTCTCGCAAAACAAACTGGCCAGCCACTTTCTAAAATTGAAAAAGATGCCGACCGAGACTTCTTTATGGGAGCTGAGGAATCTGTGAAATATGGAATTATCGATAAGGTAATGAAGGCGAAATAAGCTCAAAATTGTAAGGAATAAAAAAAGAATCAAGAATAGAGATTTTAGAGAAAAGATGATGCTCGCATCATCTTTTCTCTATTCATATATTCCTTCAAATTCTCTATTCCTTTCTCTGTTTAAAATTTTTTGCCGTAACTTCCAGCTATTACCGTGACTCAAAAGTCCTAAATATGACTGAACAACTTCTGGGTTTTCTTGAGAATCTTTGATGCCCTTAAACATCCTTTTCTTTGTCGCTGTTCGCAGGACCCGATGGTGTGGGAAATGAACCCACCCAAGAAAATCTACACCGGACGCAGCGGTCTTTAGAAATATTTTATTTGGATGGAGTGACAACTTTAGTTTTTCATCCAAGAAACCATGTACCTTAGGTAACACTTCTATCAGCACTCCTTTGTTGTGGTGCATGATCACAAAATCATCAGCGTAGCGAATGTAATATTTCGCTTTGAGTTTGTGCTTCACAAACTGATCAAACTCATTCATATAGATATTCACAAGCAGTTGCGATGTGAGGTTACCCAGTGGAAGCCCGATGCCAGGTGTACCTGAGTTAAAACTGCCAATAATTTTAGTCAGAAGCAATCTAATGTTTTGGTCCGAAATATATTTATCAACAATAGTAAGTAATATCTTGTGATCAATATTTGCAAAAAACTTTTTGATATCACATTTCAAGATCCATGCGGTACGGGTATTATTTCTCGAGACTTTTTTGGTGAACTGTCCAAAATGCTTGAGCGCTCGGTGTGTTCCCTTACCTATCTG
The DNA here is from genome assembly GCA_046597175.1 of Parcubacteria group bacterium. GTDB lineage: Bacteria > Patescibacteriota > Minisyncoccia > Phycocordibacterales > Zambryskibacteraceae > CAYLHJ01. The sequence continues at coordinate 2,054 of JBKJKY010000005.1, read as the reverse complement.
ACATGAGTAAGAATCTGAAATAAATTTTTTTGTAAAAAATGGAGAGAGCTTACGATGCAAGGCGTGATGAAGAAGCCTGTCTCGCACACTCGCCTTATGTATATCGCGAGGTTTCGGATCAGAGATTTTGAAAGCTTCGTAGGCCGTGTGCGAATAGTACTTAGTAGCAAGATCACGATGTAGTGAGATTATATTTGCCATTAAATTACGCTCAAACTCTTGAACATCTTTGCGCGCCAGCTTGCCTGACACGAACTCTTTCCAAGCCTCGAGGAGATTTTCGAGTGAGATGATATCATTGTATGTATACTTCAAAATAATTTTAGACATATGGATAGAATCAGCAATCAGCAATCAGCAAAAGATTCTACCAGTCTTACACAAATTGAAAGTTGCCTATCTAACTTGGTACAGATTTTATCAAGATATTCCAAAGACGCACAGATACTCTCTCGGTCAGCGTATTGATACGTTATTTGTTGAAGTAATTGAAGCAATCTCAGCCGCAAGTTTCTTATCACGAGAGGAGAAACATCCATATGTTCGTCTCGCTATTAAGAAAGCTGATACCTTACGAGTACTCCTCATGATCCTATGGGAGACTAAATCTTTTGATGACAAAAAATATATCACCCTCTCTGTAATGCTGGATGAGATTGGAAAGATGCTCGGTGGATGGAATGGACAACTCACAAAACAAAACTCTCCCAAGAAATAGGGAGAGAAATGAAGAGAGTTGCGGGACAACGAACGCGAAACCACCATTGTCGTTCCAGTTGTCGTCAGGTCTGTCATAGTTGGCGTTGAGCCAACGACCATCATCGTTCCGGTTGGAGTTGAGCAAGTTCGGATCGCCGTCGGAATCGCACGAGACATCGTCTGTACCACCACCCCTCGAATACTCTCAGGGTTGTATCGAGTCCGGCATCGTAATGCCTTAAAGTCTCGTGCCAAGTATCTTTGTTTTTTAAACAGCTGCATGCACCACTCTATCCAAAGCCGTGACCGTGGATACTCTCGATGCATGGATACTGGGTTCGGTAGCAGGAAGCCGTAACCGCCCGCATATTCACCTACTGCCGACATAAGTATAACTGGTTTTATATAAAAAATTTAGCCCCGCTCCGACGAGTCGGAACAGGGCTAAGGACTAAGTTTCTAAGGACCGGAGTCCTAAGTGGCTTAGGTTTGAGAACTAACTTGCGGGACAACGAACGCGAAACCACCACGGACGTCCCAGTCGTCGCCAGGCCCGTCATCGCTGGCGCGGAGCCAACGACCATCACCGCGCCGGAAGGAGTAGAGCAAGCGCGGACCGCCGCCGGAATCCTTGATGGGTTCGTGCATCGTAACGATGTACCACAGACCCATCTGTTCCAACTGATCATCCGTGAACGTGTCACGGATAAGGCAGGCGACCTCCCAATGAGGCTTGAGCCAGCCTTTCTTGTCGGCCGCCGCACGAATTTTCTTCGTGATACGGTCGCTGTCGCTGATCTTCTTGCCCGGGCGGACCACGATGTTGTAGACCACGCCGTTGGTCGGAGCATCGCTTGCGCGACGGAGCACTTGGCGTGCATAGTCGCCGATGCGCCAACCGCGAAGCTCGAGGTGCTGTTCCCACTGTTCGCGGTTAAAGCCATACGAGGTGAGCGTGAAGTGGATGTTGCCTTCGTCATCGACGGTCCACGCGGTGGGCGTTGGTGCTGTCGGAATGACGGCCCCTTCGCTTCCCGTTTCGGTGACGAGGGCGAGCTTAGCTTTCCCTGTCCGCAGCAGTGTGACTGCACGGAAGTTTTCGCCGGTCGAGAGGTAATCGATGTCCTCCGGTGTTCCGCCGTTACGCTGAACGGCAAACTCCAACTTCTGACCTGCTCCCTGGCTTAATAACTCGCTCATAGCATGTTCCTCTTGGTTGTGAGCTCGCTGAATACTCAGCATGCTCAGTTGATTTGCAAACCTAGATTCTCATTTGAATCCGAACACTTGATATGGTTAAGGAATGAAAAAAAGAAAAACTTCTCGCATCTTTCACAGAGCGATCGATATGAAAT
>JBKJKY010000062.1:0-5963 GCA_046597175.1 Parcubacteria group bacterium | reverse complement strand
GAGATACGTTTGTTGCATACAGAAAAAAGCATTATGTAGCAGATGCTACCACAGTCATTGTTACCGGGAATATTAATCCAGGAGAAATGCAAAAACAAATTGCAAAAGCATTCGAAGATATCTCAACCGACAAGAAAGCAGGGAAGGAAAGGGTTCTCGAAAAGCAAAAAGGAGTACAACTCCAAGTAAAACAAAAGCCAACAGACCAGACACATCTCATGCTTGGAGTCAGAACATTTAAAATTGCTGATAAGCGTTCTCCAGCTCTCCAGGTAATGAATGCAGTACTTAGTCATGGAATGAGTTCACGACTCTTCCAAAAGCTCCGGGAAGAGATGGGGGTTGGATATTATGTACGATCAGGGACAGATGATTATACGGATCATGGATCACTCGCAGTGAATACTGGAGTAGACAAGGCTCGTGTTGCAGAAGTAGTGAAGGCAATTATTGCGGAATTCCAGAAACTCAAAGATGAAGTTATTCCACCCGCTGAGCTCGCGAAAGCAAAAGAAAGTCTTCTCGGCTCGCTCGTCATGGAACTCGAATCGTCTGACTCAGTTGCGGAGTTTGTTGGGGGTCAGGAAGTTCTTAAGGCTCAAATCAAAACACCAAAAGAAATAGAAAAGAGTGTCAGTGCAGTTACGGCAAAAGAAATTCAAAAATTAGCACAGACTATCTTTGTAAACGATAATCTAAACTTGGCAATTGTTGGCAATATTGAGACTCCTCAAAAATTAAAGGCACTCCTGTCGCTCAAGTAGTCTTCTTTTAAAAGGGGAAAGCGAGTGATACTATTTAGACCATGCAAACATCAAAAAGTGACATTTCCCACAGTATAACGACAGGCAGTGTCGTCCGCGCCGTGCTCGTGCTTATCGGCTTCTATTTCCTCTACTTTATCCGGGATGTTGTCCTCATAATCCTTTCAGCCATTGTTATCGCTTCTGCAATTGAACCGGGAACTCTCTGGTTTACCAAGAGGAAGATACCGCGCGTTCTTGCTATGCTTATTATCTACGGAGCAATCGCTGGGTTCTTTGTTACCACATTTTATTTTTTCCTTCTTCCGCTTGTGCAGGAATCCGCAGATCTCTTGAAGACGCTCCCTGATTACAGCAATATGGCTGTCGCTACTTCGACCCCGTCAAACGTGCTTCAAGGATTTAGTCAAAGTTTCTCACTCCCTGCAATTATCAATGGCGTAAATAGCACGCTCACAAACATCTCAAGTGGATTCCTCGGAACCGTCGATGTAATCTTCGGAGGGGTGCTCAGCTTCCTTCTTATTGTTGTCATCGCGTTTTACCTTGGCGTACAAGAAGACGGAGTGGGTCAATTCCTCAGAATTGTTGTACCACTTCAGCATGAAGCATATGTGATTGGTCTGTGGCGTCGGTCAAAGGTAAAAATTGGTCTTTGGATGCAGGGACAACTCCTCCTCGCAATCATCGTTGCTGTTTTGGTATTCCTCGGACTTACACTCATTGGTGTGCGAAATGCGCTCCTCCTTTCGTTTCTTGCTGGAATGTTTGAGATCATTCCACTTTTTGGCGCATTCCTTGCTGCAGCACCTGCAATCCTTGTAGGATTTCTCGATGGTGGTGTAACACTCGCTGTTATTGTTGCAGGACTCTTTCTCATCATCCAACAGTTTGAAAGCCAACTTATTTATCCAATTGTAGTAAAGAAAGTGGTGGGTGTTCCTCCAATTATTTCTATCCTTGCGCTTGTTATTGGTGCAAAGGTAGCAGGATTTCTTGGAATTATTCTCTCCGTTCCGCTCGCAGCAGGGCTCATCGAACTACTCTCTGATATTGAGAACAAAAAAGTGCGAGATACTACTTCATAACATTTTCCCATCGTGAGTGATCCCCTCAGCCGACAATACATAACAAGTACACTTCCGTATGTGAACAGCGATCCACATATTGGTTTTGCTATGGAAATAATCCGGGCTGATATTATTGCTCGGTGGAATGTACTTGAAGGTAAAGAAGTGTTTTTTAACACCGGGACTGATGAACATGGGCAGAAGCTCTTTGATGATGCACAGAAGGCTGGTAAGGATGTAAAGGAGTATGTCGATGGATATGCAGAGCGTTTTAAGGAACTCAAAGGTGTGCTCGGACTCTCAAGTGATATTCATTTTATCCGAACTACTGATAGCAAGCACGAAGCAGCTGCCCAAGAGTTCTGGAAACGATGTGACAAAAATGGCTACATCTATAAAAAGAATTACCAAATAAAATATTGTGTTGGATGTGAGCTCGAAAAAACGGATTCAGAATTAGTAGACGGGAAGTGCCCACTCCACCCGAATCGCGATATAGAACTCATCGATGAAGAGAATTACTTTTTCAAATTTTCCGCGTTTGAGGAAAAACTTTTAGCGTTTTACGAAGCTAATCCGAATTTTGTCATCCCTGACTTTCGCTACAATGAGATAAAGTCCTTTGTCGCGAGGGGTCTCGAAGATTTTTCTATATCACGCCTTAAGGAAAAGATGTCATGGGGTGTACCTGTGCCGGGTGATGATAAGCACGTCATGTATGTGTGGTTCGACGCCCTGGTAAGTTATATCTCAACACTCGATTGGCCGACAGACGAGAAAAATTTTGATGATTATTGGAGAAATGGAAATCCAATTCAGTATTGTGGTAAAGATAATCTCCGTCAGCAATCTGCAATGTGGCAAGCAATGCTCATGGCCGCAGGGCTTCCTAATTCAAGTCACATTGTTATTAATGGGTTTATTCAAAGTGGAGGACAAAAAATGAGTAAAAGTTTAGGAAATGTCATTAGCCCCGTCGGTGTCGTAGATATGTTTGGCACTGATGCGTTACGCTACTTCGTGGCACGTGATTTCTCAAACTTCGAGGACTTCGATGTCACCATAGAGAAACTCAAAGAGTCGTACAATGCCAACCTTGCAAATGGTATCGGCAATCTCACCAGCAGAATCATGAAAATGGCCGAGAGTAATTTATCTGAACCGGTGGTTATTGAGGGTCAGTCGATTCCAGATAATTATATTGATGCAATGGAAGTTTTTGAAATTCAAAGAGTAGGAAATATTGTATGGGAATGGATTGCAAAACTTGATCGAAAAATTCAAGAGTCTGAGCCATTCAAATTAGTTAAAACTGATCCAGAAAAAGGAAAAAAGATTATCGCAGAACTTGTAATTGATCTTTACACAATTGGGAGAATGTTGAATCCAATGCTCCCTGAAACCTCAACCAGAATTAAATCCCTCGTAAAGGAAAACAAATCACCAATTGAGCCACTTTTTGTTCGTAAAGATTAAGTTTTTATTATTAAAATTAAAGTATATAACAACAATGCACCAAAAAAACATTACTCAATATCTTGTGTTGGCCTGCTTCTTTCTGCTGACTTTTGTTTATTTTATGTACAATTTTGGGGCATCAAATACTGATAAGATATTTATCACTATTACCACATTCTTCTTTTCGATTTTTACAAGTTTCTTTATCACACGGCAAGGTAATCGTTATACGAAACTCCGTGAAATTATTAGTACCTATGATGGAAAAATGTCAGGCATTTACAGAGTTGCAGGAAATCTTTCTCCTGTCATACAGCAAAAAATTGGTGAAGTAATTAAAGACCACTACCAAAAAATCTTGCAGACGAAATCTTGGGATTATCATTTTACGCATAAATCGTCAACGATTTCGAGTATGCATATTATTCTTGAAAATGAGATTGGAGATAATAAACAGGAAACACTTAGAAATCAGGCGGTAGGAAGAATCGTATCAAACCTCGGAGACTGCCAGGTGCTTAGAAAGAACATGGTCATGCTTTTTCAGGAAAAAATACCAAACTTTCAATGGATGCTAATTTTTCTATTTGTATTTATTTTGCTTGCAACTATTAGTGTAATTCCATCTGCTGGTCTCCTACTTGGGGCAAGTCTCAAAGCAGCTTTTGTGGTAGCAATTCTTTCCATTGTACTTATTCTCCGTAATCTCGACGATCTTCATTTGTTTGAAAATTTTATTGGCGAAAACTCAGCTGAAGATGTTCTGAATACTATCAATGGAAATAAATAGTTTATATCTATGCTTTCTGATTACTTCGACATCCATTCCCATATTAATTTTCCTGAATTTGATGCAGATAGGGAAGTAGTACTTTCTCGCCTCGCTGATTCACGAACAGCTACCATCACCGTAGGCACTGAACTTATTTCATCCCAAAGTGCAGTAGCACTCGCCGAGACTAATCCCAATGTGTATGCATGCATCGGTGTTCACCCGGTTGATAATCCGGCTCGAGCATTTGAAATAACAGAGTTCGAAAAACTGGTCACTCACCCAAAGGTTGTTGCAATTGGAGAGTGTGGACTCGACTACTTCAGACTTGAAGGGGAGTCTGTAGAAGAGAAGAAGAGGCAGAAAGAGTTGTTTCGATCACAGATTGAGTTTGCGCTACGGCATAAGAAAGCTCTCATGATCCACTCTCGGTCTGCATATGAAGACACACTCGTGATATTAGAGGAGTATAAAAAGGAATACGGTGATACACTCTGGGGTAACGTTCATTTTTTTGCAGGTGACATAAAAATTGCAGATAGTTTTCTTGCACTCAACTTCTCACTTTCATTTACCGGAGTAATAACTTTTACCCACGATTACGATGAAGTGATTAAGAGCGCACCGTTATCAATGATTATGTCTGAAACAGATTCTCCCTATGTTGCGCCGGTTCCATACCGAGGGAAACGCAACGAACCTTCGTATGTGAATGAAGTAGTAAAGAAAATTGCCGAAATCCGCGGAGAAGATTTTGAAATGGTGAAAACTGCAATGAGAGAAAATGCTCTTCGAAGATTTACCATTCCAACTTTGTAACATGAGTACTCTTTTGGTAAAACAGTCTCGAAATGGTCTTGGTGTATTTGCAATGAAAGATTTTGCGGTTGGGGAGGTGGTGCTCGCCATTACTGGAATGCTCATTACCTGCTATCTTGATGACGATATTGATGAGAGAACTCGGGACAATGCTTTTCGATTTGATGAGGAGAAATACGTGAGTCCGGATGGTGATGCGCAGTTCGTAAACCATAGCTGTGAGCCAAATAGTAAAATTGTAAAAAAGAATAATAAGCTTTCAATCGTTGCGATCCGAACTATTCCAAAAGGAGGGGAGATAGTGTTCGACTATTCAACAACCCTCGCTTCAAACGATATTTGGACTATGAAGTGTAACTGTGGAAGTGGCGTGTGTAGAGGGGTAGTAAAGCGATTTACGCTTCTCCCGAAATCTATCCAGGAGCGATATATACAAGAAAATATTGTTCCAAAGTACATTACTGAGCTATAGAGACTTGAGAGCTGTGTAGTGCATTTTATCTCTTTTCTCCATTTTGTATAAAACACGAGCACTGTCGTGGGGAGTGTTCTGCTGGTGATACGGCAGAAAGCCCCCGAACGCGTAGCGTTCGGGGGCTTTCTGCACTCTTGAATCTAGTCCCAGCCTGTGGTACTCTAGCTCCACCTCAAACAGAGGATTTATCAGTTTAAGGAATGTCCATATATGACCGATTCTATCGAATTAGAGTCAGGTTCCGACACTCTTCGCGTCTATGAAGTGGGGTATCTACTCCTCTCTTCCATTCCAGAAGAAAAAGTCCCTGGCGAAGTTTCTCGTATTACAAGTTTCATCACTGCGCAAGGTGGAAAAATGATTTCTGGAGAAAATCCAGAACTTCGCCCTCTTGCGTATGAAATGGAAAAGCACATTGCCACTCGCAATGAGCATTTTGACTCAGCGTATTTCGGTTCTATGGTTTTTGAAGTAGCCCCAGCAGGTGCTGTAGCTCTCAAGACAGAGCTCGATAGTATGGAAAGCGTACTTCGCTTCCTTATCATGAAGACAGTGCGTGAAGTAGCAGTGCTTCCAAAGAAAGCTCCAAAAGAAGCGGTAGAAGC
>JBKJKY010000026.1:0-2517 GCA_046597175.1 Parcubacteria group bacterium | reverse complement strand
CTTATCTTTGTGGAGTCCATAGGGAGAGTAATAGGTAGGAGCTTGGGGAAGTGCCGCCATATATGCTGACTCAGTAATGGTTAAGTCCGACGCATGTTTTCCGTAGAAGTTTTGACTTGCCTCTTCAATACCGTAGACAGCTCCGCCATACGGGATTTCATTCAGGTACAGATTAAGAATTTCATCCTTACTCATCACTTTTTCAAGTTTGTAGGCAAGTACAATCTCCTTAATCTTTCTCGATATGAGTTTTTCAGAGGTAAAGAGGGCGTTTTTTATTACCTGTTGGGTAATGGTTGAACCACCCTGCGCGTATCCGAAACTTGTGGTGTTCGCAAAAACGGCGCGAAGAATTGATTTTGGATCAATTGCGCCATGTTGGTAAAAGTTTTTATCTTCAATTGCAATCGTTGCATTCTTCACGTTTTGTGAAATCGCAGAATAAGGGATGGTTGTTCGTTGAACATTTTGATTTACATCATAGAGAAGTATTTCTCCCGTTTTGTCATAAATCTTTGTTGACTGCTCCACCCTGCGGGCCTCAAACGATTCAAGTGTTGGTATTTGAAACGTTGCAAGCCAAATAAACAGAAGGCTAGAGGCAAAAACAATACACGCAATCCCAAGAAAGACATAGTTCTTTATAGACTGCCTACTCATGGAGCGGAGGGAAGCAGAGAATTTTCGAATAATTTTTTTCATAGAAAGTATATTATACCACGAACAGCTGTTTGTTTTTTCAAACAAAAAACCCCGAACGGGGTTTTTTGTACTAGATAGATGCGACTTCGTCTCCCATGTCATCACCATCGACAACGTCATCATCATCTTCAAGTGCCGCTAAATCAACGTCACCCTCAACAACTTCCTCGTCATCTTTCATTACATCGTCATTTACTGGATCCATAGTGTTGTGTGAAAATTTACTCTTATAAACACCCTTTGGAAGGCAGTGCCTTTTTAGGATTGCCTATTTGTACCAGATTCTTTTTCCTTTGCAAGCCTTTTTTACTTCCTGTGGGGATTAAGGGGAGCTCTATAGCAAGCGCTCGCGGTAAGGGCTATTGCAATTGCATCAAATTCGTCATCAAAGTGCTTCCCTGGGGGTACAGAAACGAGCATGGTGACCATGGTGATGATCTGTTTCTTGTCCGCTTTTCCGTAGCCAGCAATCGCCATTTTGATCTCTGGTGGGGTGTATTCGCAGATTTCTAATCCCGACTCAGACCCCGCTAGGAGAAGCACTCCCCGAGCCTCAGATACTGCCATTGCAGTTTTCTGGTTGCCACTGAAATATAATTTCTCGATTCCCATAATAGTTGGCTTAAATTCAGCGATTACCGCACGCAACTTTTCTGCTATAAGGAGGAGTCTTTGAGGGTGGGGAAGTTTTTTGTCAGTTTGAAAACAGTCGGAGTAGAGGAGAGTTTCTTTTCCTAAAGAGCTCTTCTCTATAATAGCAATACCTACCCGCTCGTATCCCGGGTCAATTCCGAGGAAGCGGACCGGAGAAGTTTTAAGTTTTAAGTTTACAGTGGACATAGATTGATTGTGAGGCAAAAGGAAAAAAGAAATAGGTAATTCTCACTACGGCACCTTTCTCAACTTAAAACTTAAAACTAACAACTAAAAACTTCCCCCTATTCCGCATTCGTCACTACCTCCTGCACCTCGTCATTATCCTCGAGGTCATCAATGAGGTTGCCGAGTTTCTCGCCATCATCTTCGGAGAGTTCTACGGTTGTTTGGGGGATCCACTCCATTCCTTGTTTCGCAAAGGCCCACGCCGCACTTCCAATCCCCGCAAGCTCAAGATTGTGTTTTGAGAGAATAAACTTTATTTCTTGCGCTGCTTTATTTCGGTTTGTGGTAAGAGCGGAAATCATGAGAGCGCATCCTCCAGGTCCATAGCTTTCGTAGAGAATTGATTCGAGATTGTCGCTACTTTCGCTTGCTTTTTTGATTGCCCGCTCGATGTTCTCGTTTGGTACATTTGCCGTCCGCGCTTTTTCGATAGCGGTTCGCAGGTTCGGGGCAGTAATGTTTCCATTTGCTAGCTTTGCTTCCACACTAATCATGCGCACCAACTTACCAAAGATCTTACTCTTCTGACCATCAGTTTTTTCTTTCTGCCGCTTAATTTTTGACCATTTATTGTGTCCTGACATATGGGGGAAGGAATTAGCGTATAGGTGTTAGCTTTTAGCTTAAGACAAGGGGACCGTAAAGTCTAATGGTTGATTCTAAAAATTGTCGACCTGCGAGGTCGATAAATTTAGGGGGAGCTAGAGTAATTTATTTTGCAAGTCGGATGGAATGGTTTTTCCCATATGCTCATAGCCAAGGGAAGTAACGGTTCGGCCACGAGGGGTCCGCTCAATAAGTCCGAGCTGAAGGAGGTATGGCTCGTTGAATTCTTCAAGGGTGTTCTCTTCTTCTGAGAGCGATGCAGCAAGGGTGCCGAGACCGACTGGTCCACCCGTGAACTTTTCGATAATAGTAAGCAGAATATCTCGG
>JBKJKY010000089.1:0-16719 GCA_046597175.1 Parcubacteria group bacterium | reverse complement strand
TACACAAACACTGTATTCTCATATGCTCAACACCGCTGTTGCTCAAGGAACACAGGTGACCCAAGGTCAGATCATCGGATTTGTTGGATCATCAGGAAAAGCAACTGGTCCCCATCTCCACTTTGAAATTCGCGGTGCAAAGAATCCATTTTAAACCGCATAGTTTTTAGTTTTAAGAACACCCAGTTTTAAGTAAAAAACAAACACTAGAGATGTTTGTTTTTTCATCTGATTGCGGATTGACTTAAAACTGAAAACTGAAAACTTCTCCCCTTTTTATCATTGCTTCTTCGGCCGATACTGCACTGCTTCCAAAATATGTCTCGGCAATACAATGGGTACTCCTTCGAGGTCTGCAATTGTACGCGCTACTTTAATTATTTTGTGATATACACGGGGAGAAATTTGGAGATGCTCCGCTGAACTATTTAAAATTGCCTTCGCCTCCTCGTGGAGCTCTACTGTCGTCACTAAATCACGGACAGACATTTCAGCATTCGTAAAAATCTTGCTATTTTGTGTGAATCGCTTTCTCTGAGTTGTCCGCGCGTTTTTAATGCGCTCTCGAACAGTTGCCGATGTTTCTCCATAGTTTTCGTTTGATAATTTTTCATGATCAATGCGTGGTACTTCGAGCCAGATATCAATACGTTCAAGTATTGGCCCAGAAATCTTTCGCTGATAGCGCATGAGTTCAACGGGTGAGCAAATGCATTCCTTTCCACGAAATCCAAAATTGCCACACGGGCACGGATTCATCGCCGCGACCAAAATAAAGTTTGCGGGGAACTGTGCAGTCCCCTTTGCTCTCGAGACGCTGATCATTCTGTCTTCAAGTGGTTGGCGAAGTGAATCAATTACCCTTCGCTCAAATTCTGGAAATTCATCGAGAAAGAGTACTCCCCTATGTGCAAGGGTCGCCTCTCCCGGTCTTGGGTTTGCTCCACCACCAACAATCGCAACATATGATGCAGTGTGGTGCGGTGAACGAAATGGAGGCCGAGTAACAAGGGGGCCATCGAGAATTCCCGCAATGGAATGAATACCGGTCACCTCAAGTGTGTCTTCAAAAGAAAGATGTGGCAGGAGTGATGCGAATGCTTTTGCAAGCATTGTTTTGCCGGTGCCAGGTGGTCCGTAGAGCGCTACATTGTGCCCTCCCGCCGCTGCAATCTCGAGTCCTCGCTTCGCAGTCTCTTGTCCACGGATATCTTTAATATCTACTGCAAATTCTTCACTATCAAATACGAGTTCTGTTTTTGGTTGCGGGAGAAGTGGTGTTCCATTTCGCTTGGGGTCAATGTGCCCCAAGACTTGTTCGAGCGTCTCTGCTCCAAAAACCGTGATTCCAGAAATAAGTCCTGCCTCAACGGCGTTTTCCTTTGGGACGAACGCGTGTAGAAACCCAACCTCCTTTGCCTTTTTGATAAGCGGTAGCGTTCCAGTAATCGGCCGGAGTTTCCCATCGAGCGCGAGCTCCCCAAGGAAAATAATTTTCTCTGGATCGAACTCCACCTCACCTGTTGCAAGAAGATACCCAATTGCCATCCCAAGATCAAATGCCGGCCCTTCCTTTTTTATATCTGCAGGAGCAAGAGAGATAATTACTTTTTCATTTTTACTTTTGGGAGATTTGAAACCAGAATTTTTAATTGCAGCAGATATTCTATCTCTTGATTCTTCAACCGCTTTATCAGGAAGGCCAACTACAGAAAAAGAGTGAAGACCTTTTGAAAGGTCAACTTCAATATCGATAATATGGGCTTTGAGGAGTGATGTCTGTGCGCTATGAACCTTGGAGAAGCTCATAGGGGGAAATGCTATGTGAGTGAAGATTCTTCAGCAAGGTGGGCCATGGATGTTCGTGCGGCAGGATTTGCTTGTAATCGTTCAATTTCAATTGGTTCACCCGATATTTCACAGGTTCCGTATGTTCCGTCTTCAAGTTTGCCGAGCGCACGCTTCACTTCGTTTACTCTGATTTCGAGTTGCTTCAAGATTGCAGTATTGTTTTCGTATTCTTCAATAGTGTCTGCAACGTCATTTTCATCTGCATTTACCGTATTCATATCAGTTGCAGTGGCTTCCCAATCGGCAGGATTTTCTGGATTTACATGTCCGACAGTCGCAAGCTCTTTTTCCAGAAGTGTTTGTTCTGTTTGTAAGAGTTCCTTGAAGTGAGCCTTTTGTTCTGGGGTAATGGTATTCATACAGAAATTGTATCAAACCGAGGTTCCCCTTGCAAAGCTATCGCTATTGCCGACGTAGAGTGAGTGATGTAAGAATGTATCTTTTCTTACATCCGAACCGAGGAGGGCAAAAAGAGGATGGTATGCCCCGTGGCTCTGCCCTAGGGGTTAATTCCTCTTACCGTACCAGCTTCTGATCCGCCACCTTATTTACCATAACCTCGAGAACCGCCTGACTTCCTGTGATAAGGAGTGTGTTTTTATCAATAAATGAGTAGAGAAGGATCGTGCCTCCCTGTTTATTGCGAAGAATCCGAATATCTTTGTTTTTTATCGTTTCATCCTCAAAGACGGATCCATTTGCAAGATCAACGTTTAAAGTTTTTTGAACTGTTGTGGTTCCAGGAGTTGAATCGGTGGTCGGCACTACTTCTGTGATAGGAAGGAGGTTTTTTGAAAAAAGTGTTCCGATGTCCTTGTTAATTGTTGATTCCCACTCGAGCATACCGGTAAATGCGTTATCAAACGAATCAACTCGAATAAGAAGGAATGGCTCGTTCTCAGATGTTTTATAAAGGCCGAACATCATTTTTGTTCCGAAAGCGCGAATGAGTGACGCAGGCGCAGAGTTTTCAAAAATCTTAAAGAACCGTGCAGGACTAATTGGCACTAAGGAGTTGTCTGTTGCGGTGGTAACGAGTGATATGTAGAGGGTCTCATTGTCGCCGAGAACTTTCTCCCGACGCTGTCTGTTTAGTGTCTCAAATAATTCGTCTTGAGTGGCGGTATCTACGGTTACCGCTGAAGCTTTGTTGTAGGCCACGATAGTTTTGTTCTCCGCAGGCTCTGCTACCACAACTGGGGTGTTTTTCTGAAATACATAAAACGCTCCTACGGCACCAATGCCAAGGAGAATGAAGACAATGCTTGAGACAATGATGATCACCCGATTTCGTGCTTCATGATTTACTTCTACGACTATCGGCTCTGCAATAATTTTCTGAATTGGAGTCTGCGGAGGGAGAGTGCTCTTCAAACTTCCACTTTTCTGAATTTCAACAGCAGGAATGATGTTTGTTTTTCGTAGCCCCGCCTCAGCACTCTTCTTTTGGTTTTCTTCTTCTCGTTTTTTCTCAGCTAAAGCAATGCTTACAAAAGAAGTACCTTGCTTTTTCATTGCTTCCGCAACGTCTCCTTGAAATGTGCGCAAATTTTTAATCACTACCTGTGATTGCGGAGTTTGAGCTTCCGCGGAAGGTGTCACGGTTCCCATGAGTGGATTGCTTTGAGGTGCTTCTGTTTTCTCCGGCGCTACGGGAGGAATTCCATTAATACGCGCAAAAATATCCTGAGCAGATTCTTTCGCATGGCTGTTGCCTGCGAGTTTTTGCTCAATTTCTTTAATGTGTTCGTCTGCAAATTGAAGAGGTTCTTTTGGATCTGCCATAGTAGTACGACTCGTTTCTACCGTGTCATTGTAACATAGGAGTGTCGCGAAACTCGAAATTTTTTAACAAAAAACACCCACCTTTCTGGCTGAGTGTTTTTGCCCTGAGCCTTATTCAGACGCCTCTTCTCGAGGAGGGGCCCCACGATGTTTCGTTTTTCTTTGAGGCCTCGAAATAAGATATTTGCGTGTGTTGAGATCAAGGTCAAGGAAGTCGTCCGCCTCTTCGATCAGTCTCCCTGATGAAGATTTTCCAAATGCTACTACTTCAACTTGGCACCCATGGGTGTTTTTGAGGTATTCGACAAGGGGAATGTAATCGCCATCTCCTGACATAAGGATAATCGTATCGAGTTTGTGAGCCATCTTCACTGCATCAATCGCAATACCGACATCCCAGTCAGCCTTTTTTGTTCCTCCAAAGAACACTTGGAGATTTTTTGTTTTTGTTTCGATGCCTGCTTTTTCAAGTGCATCAAAAAACCCTCGCTCTTCCCCACTTTCGGTGGTGATTACGTATGCGATTGCGCGAATGAGTGAGCGTCCCGCAACTGCGTCAGTCACTACCTGTCCAAAATTAATTTTCCCGTGATAGAGATTCTTCGCACTGTGATAAATGTTTGCGGTATCAATGAAGACGCCGACTCGTTGGTCCTTTTGTTTAATAACTGCCATATAATTGTTTTGTAAGGGATAGAGTGACTATAAAATCACTTCCTCTCCTTTTATGATAATAAAATAGTAACTGCGGTTTCTTGTATAAAAATCCTCACTCCTCCATTGTAGCACGCTGGCCTTTTTCTCGGGTGGCCTTATAGAAATTGGATATTTAGTGTTGCAACGATGATAACAAAACAAACCCCGAAGGGTTTGCATTGAATTAGACAGCTTTCTTTTTCAAATTGAGCTTCTTCATAAGAGCGTTGAATCGTTTTGGATCCTTCTTCTGAAGATAGTTCATGTGAGACTGGCGATTTGAAACCATTGAGAGAAGCCCACGACGTGAGTGGTTATCCTTCTGGTGTTTCTTCAGGTGACTTGCCAATTCCTCAATATTTTTTGTTAATAGAGAAATCTGAACCTCTGGAGAACCAGTGTCAGTATCGTGGATTTTGACGTCTTTGATAATCTTTTGTTTTTTTGTCTTTGCAATCATCGTCCCTTGAGATTAACACGAAACACTCCTAAATGCAAGCCGTACACCAACGCCCTCTTTTTGAGACCCAGTACCCCTAATTTGCTATACTACACTACGACATGAGCACTCTAGAAACCCTAAAACGCGAATTTCTTGAGCACCTTGAGATTGAGAAAGGAAGAAGCCTTAAAACAGTAGAAAACTACGGACATTACCTCGATGTATTTATGGATTATGCAAAAAAGAGTAATCCGCAGGATATCACCGACTCTCTTATTCGTGAGTATCGCCTCTGGCTTAATCGAAAAGAAGTAAAAAACTCAAAGGCAGGGGTCAAAGATACTCTCAAGAAGCGTACACAAAACTACTATCTTATTGCCCTCCGATCATTTCTTAAATATATGATGAAGCGTGGGGTCACTTCCCTCGCTCCTGATCGGATTGAACTTGCAAAGATTCCTGAGCGCTCACTCGATCTTATTACTACAACCGAATTGAACAGACTCCTCTCTGCTCCAAATGGGAGTGACCTCAAGTCTCTTCGTGACCGAGCAATTCTCGAGCTGTTCTTTTCAACTGGTCTCCGTGTTTCCGAACTGTGTTCTCTATCGCGGGATTTAGATCTTACTCGCGATGAATTCTCTATTCGTGGTAAGGGAGAAAAGGTTCGCGTGGTATTTCTCTCGGATGAAGCAAAGACTGCAGTCAAAACATATTTGAAGAAACGTGAGGACATGGAAGACGCACTCTTTGTGAATGTGGGAAGAAATACGAACGCTCGTGATGAAAAACGTCTCACTCCCCGTTCGGTAGAACGCATCATTAAGCACTATGCAATTAAGTCCGGTATTTCCAAAAAGGTGACTCCTCACGTCATTCGGCACAGTTTCGCTACTGACCTCCTCCAAAATGGTGCCGATCTTCGCTCGGTACAGATGCTTCTTGGCCATGCCAATATCGCCACCACACAAATCTACACCCATGTTACTGACAAGCATCTCCATGACGTGCATAAGAGGTTCCATAACAAGAAAAACTAAACAAAGCCCATTGTCTGTGGTAAAGTCTCAGAAGATGCACCTCCTTTCTCTAGACACCCTCACAGAGGATAACCATGGGCAAAAAATGTCAATCACCGAAGAGAAAAAAACATCTCAGAAAAGCGAAGATGCTAAGGAAGAAAGCAAGAAAACTGATTAAGCAAAAAAATTGAAGCAAGGAGTAAAAGACCCACACAGTACGTGGGTCTTTGTTTTTTAAAAATAAGAGCACCTCGACCATGTCGGTCGAGGTGCGTGAGCTACTCGGCGATTTTATGCTACTCTTCTTCAATTAAGGTGAGTCCTAAGTGTGAACTTCGTGTTTTTTTCCCGTCCTCAAGTCTGCAAAGAACACTGATTGTTTTTCCGTCAGACTTGTTGATGGAAACTTCCACAATCTCGGCGATTTTATCGTCCCATCTAAGGACTTTTCTTCCTGGCACGAAACCAGACCTCGCCAATTCTTCAACTTTGAGCACTGCATTCTTGCGCAAAGCATTTTCAATCATCAACGAAGCCTCCTTGGAAGTCTTCGTTGATACATCGATTCCGAGAGTTGCTGCAAACTCCACCTGCTTTTGTGTTGAATACATTGCATCTCCTTGCTCGCTCAGAGCATGGTGGGTTGGTCCTACGGAGAATACAGTTTTCAAAATAAATTAAAAACTCTATTCCCCGCATGACTCATACAATGAACTTTCTGTTTCGCTCTTTCGAGCTCGTCAGTACGGATACACATCCGTAAACAGCGAGAGTTTTCTGAGTACTCTCAAACTCGTTCATCACTTCCTCCCGAAGATGATAATTCGTATCCCGAGAAGCATGATTGCGATCACAAGGGCGAGCTGTGCCAGTGGTGCGAGCTCGCTCAAGATTCGCCCAACGATTGTGTTGAGCAGTCCCGGTTTTGCAAGCACAACAACTCCTGCAATAACCAGGAACGTCGCAGTAAAGCGTTGCGGAGTTCCAACGAAGTACTGGATCCATGTACGCATAGGATTTCCTCTGGTATTGGTTATTTTCCATCGGGAGTACAAGCATCAATTTTTTGATATCTGTATTCCCGAAAGAAAAAGTATAAAGAAGTTTCCTGTTTCGCTCTTTCGAGCTCATCAGTACGGACATACATCCGCAAACAGTTGGAAGTTTTGAATGAGAACTTCCAGAACTCGATTGGGGTTAGTCGAATTGACGCTCTCCTTCGCGCCAATCGAGTACAAAGCACCTCCCATCGGGAGAGTGGTAGTGCACAAGGGTTTCAATCCTGTGTGCCCAGTGAATCTCCCCTACGGTCGGAGCGATGAGTTCACCAGTCCTCTTTCGAAGATTGTTGAGCACTTCTTCTACGCTCGCACCACTCTCCTGCAACTCCTGCGGTTCGTACGGACCAAAAAACAACTTTTGGCTGACGAAAAATGAGCCACCTTTCTGTCCTTCTGGCGCTGAGAACATGGAGCCTCCTTGTCTTTCGACAGAGGGTTTGGTCCTACGGAGAATACAGTTTTCAAAATAAATTAAAAACTCTATTCCCCGTAAGACATTTAAAAAGATTATTCTGTTTCGCTCTTTCGAGCTCATCAGTACGGACATACATCCGCAAACAGTTGGAAGTTTTGAATGAGAACTTCCAGAAACTCAGCCGAGGTTTACAGTCGCTCGGTCACGACCTCCACTTTTAGTACCTTCTCGTAGTGAGAGAACACGAAGTGAACCTTTACTCCGTCCTCAGCAAACACTCGCCGGGTGATGGCACGGATGACGGGGATACCGCACCCGTCTGGTCCGACGACTTCAGCCAAGAGCTGAAACGGAAGGACCGCCTCGACAACATCCGCATTGTGTGCGCGGACCATCTCGGTGACACGTGCCGAGTTCGGCACCGTCTCTGAGATTTCGAGGATCTCGCAGTCAGCGCCATACAGACGCTGAAGCTCTGCGAGCTGTTCCGGCACTATCGCGTGCCGTGTCAAACGAAGGACCTTCATCCTTCCTCCTTGTCTTTCGACATTGGAGTTGTCGGGGGCATGTGCCTTTTCATCCATTGCCATGTGGCAACGAAACCCGTATAAAATGAACTTTGTAAATATAATAACATACTAAGTAATATCGTCAAATAGAAATTGTTCAGTAACAAATTAGTGTTTACATTGGCACAATAACCAATTACTATATGGCTGTAATAAATAACGTAAATGTCACAAAAGTATGACAAAAAAGGAAAGAGTAAAAATACTAAGCAATCACCTTCAGTTTTTATCAGGAATTGGACTTTCATCTGGCGAAGCGGTTGTATATGAAATTCTTGTAAAAAATGGCCCCATGATTGCACACAAACTGTCCCTAGAATCACAACTATCAAGACCGCTTACCTATAAAATCCTCGACCAGCTTGAAGTCCACGGGCTTGTGTCTAAAAAAAGTAATGGAACATCAAAAGTGAATCTATTTGAAGCTCTTCCTCCTACTAACCTTGAAAAGTTTGTGAAAAGAAAAAACTTTGAGTTTATTGAGTCCAAAGCTTCTTACGAGGAAGTTTTACCAGAGTTAAACTTTTTATTCACCAAACGCCACCACCAAGCATCAATTCAATATTTTGAAGGAATAAAAGGGTTGGGATATCTTCACGCAGACATCCTGAAGGAAAAAAAAGATATACTGCTTTTTCGATCATTTCTTGATCAATCACAAAGTGAAACCCACGAATTAATTCAAAAACAACGTAAACTCCAAGCTCTCTGTGGTATTAAGGTCAGGCTTATCTCGCCGAGAAAAGTGGATAAGATATTACTTGAGCGGGACAAAGAATACTTTATCGAGAGAAAGTATATAGATCCAGGCACGTTTTCTTTACCCTCTCAAATTGTTGTATATGGAAATAAAGTAGGAATTGTTTCATATGTAGATGGAGTGCACACATCAATTATTTATAACGAAGCAGTGAATGCGAGCGTGAAGTCCATATTCGAGTTGCTTTGGACAATTGCAAGAGATCCACAAACAATAATGTCATCAGAGTGATTATCTCACTGCATCCGCTTACCCCTCCCATAAACACCGTCACTATGATGCGTACAACATGCCTCACTACAAATGGTAGTTAAATTCACAAGTAATATTTCATAGCCAGACCTAGAACCTATGAGCTAAAACCTGTAAGCTATCTATATGAAAATCCTTTCGTGGAACGTAAATGGGATACGTGCGGTGCAGAAAAAAGGTGCGCTCGAGTGGCTGTGGCTTGAGCAACCAGATATTTTCTGCCTTCAGGAGACCAAAGCACTTCCCGAGCAACTCACAAAAGATCTCACTGAGCCAAAGGGATATTTTGCCTACTATAACTACCCGAAAGTTAAGAAAGGCTATAGTGGAGTCGCTCTCTTCTCAAAGGTTGAACCGATGCATGTGTTCTATGGAATGAAAGAAGGAGAACGAGATGAGGAGGGGCGAATCGTGGGGGCGGAGTACAAGGATTTCTTCCTGATTAATATTTATTTCCCGAACGGTGGTGGTAGGCCAGAGCGCCTTGCGTACAAGCTCGCCTTCTACGATGAATTCCTCGCATTCATAGAGAAACTCAAAAAGAAAAAACCAGTTATTTTCTGTGGAGACGTAAATACGGCACATGAAGCGGTTGACCTGGCCCGTCCGGATGCAAATAAGGAGAATACTGGATTCTTGCCGGTTGAGCGAGCGTGGATCGATACCGTTATCGAGCACGGATATGTTGATACGTTTCGAAATGCAAATCCAAATGCCGTTGGAGCGTACAGTTATTGGGATATGAAAACATTTGCTCGGGAGAGGAATGTGGGATGGAGAATCGATTACTTTTTCGTTTCGCAAAATATTCTATCCAAAGTGAAAAAAGCGTATATCAAAAAAGAAGTTTTTGGATCGGACCACTGCCCCGTAGTAATAGAAATGTCTTAAAGACAAAAGTTATCCACAAGTTTTCTTCCATAATATTTTTATTGTCTTTTATAAGTGCTATACTCTTTTCAGAACGCGGCGACAAAAGTTGAAAGACAAAAGTTGCTTAGCAATAGTACATTATGAGCCTGCAGCTCGGAAGAACGCATTGGTTTTGAATCAAGCGAGAATACATATATCAGCAATCTCTTTATTTTTTCGGATATATACTTCTCTTGAATCTCATTACTGAGCCACCCTTCCCCTTTTTTGGAGAAACCGCTTAGCGACCGCAACCGCAAGCGGTTTTTTGTTGTCTGCATCTCGTTATCCGATTTTTGGTTTTCGTCATCCGTCCCTCTTACTTCACCTGGTGCTTCTTGCGGATTTGATCTACAAACTTTTGATCCTCCTTTTCCTTTGAGAGCTTCCCCTTTTCACCAAGTGCCTTGAGGTCAGCTTCAGTCGTTTTAGCGAGTATTAGAGCTCTTTTTTCAAGATTCTCTTTTGTGTTTTGTTCTGGATTTTCGAGCACTTCGTCGAGTAGTGCATGCAAAATAAAGCCAATTTTAGGATTTGGTTTCATATCTGTTACCTCCATAATCCCTTTTCCGTCTATTGCAAGCATTCCTACCGTTACAGGGTCACGCATAACTTCTTCAATCATCGCTTTGTACTTTCGAAGCCTGTATGGATTCTCTTTTGGTCTTCCTGTGCCTACTCGATCGCATATTCGTAAATTCATAAGGTCCCATACCAAGTCCTTTCCTACATTTGCTACCATCCGGCGCGCTGCTGAGGGAGTAATCTGCTCGGTGTCCGAAAAGAACATATGCCACCTCACGAGAAGTGAAACCGTTTCAATAATTTCATTGGAGTATTTAAGATTCCTTAGAATTGCTCTTGTCATTCGCTCACCAACAACCTCATGACCATAAAAGGTCCATTCATTCTTCTCTGGTGACCAACGCCGTGTTGTAGGTTTTGCGATATCATGAAACAGTGCTGAAAGTCTGATGTGGAGTGGCCACTTCTTATCCGCCGCCGCTTGGAGAGACTTCAAAAGGTGAACCCACACGTCGAATGCATGAGCTTTTGTCTGCTCTACGCCAATTGCTTGCTCGAGTTCAGGAACAATAAACTGCAAAATACCTAGCTGGTGAGCCATGATAATGCCATCCATCGGATTGTCTGACAGTATAATGCGAGTAAACTCATCTCGAATTCGTTCCTTGGCAATTTTTGCAAGAAGTGGGCCTGCTTTCACAATCGCGTTTACGGTATCTGTGTTAATCGTGAAACCAAGTTCGGCATTGAGTCTCACTGCTCGCATAATACGAAGCGCATCTTCCTCAAATCGTTCCATTGGCTCACCTACCGCGCAAATCGTGCCCTTAGACGCATCTTCTACGCCATGATATGGATCTACTACCTCTTGCGTCTCTGGGTCATATGCAACAGCGTTTATCGTGAAGTCGCGTCTCTTAAGGTCATCGAGCAGTGTTGCATCAAAGGACACACTATCAGGTCTGCGATTATCAGTGTACTTCCCTTCTGTCCGATACGGAGTTACTTCAACAACTTTCAAACTTTCTTCTTCACACTCTTCATTTACTACCCCAACGGTACCGTATTCATTCTCGTAGAATGTGTTTTCAAAGAGTGCCACGATTTCTTCTGGCTTGGCATTTGTGGTCACATCCCAATCTTTTGGCGCTCTCCCCAAAAAGAGATCACGAACACATCCACCTATAAGATACGCCTCAAAACCAGCCGTTTTGAGCGTTTCTGTTATTCGTGAAACTTCGTTTGGGATAATAAAAGAGTTTTTCATTACCTAGTACTTTACCAAATTACTGAAGAAAAACCATTGTTTGTAAAGGATTTTAGCCTAAAAGGCTTGGCAAATGGCTAAAGTGCAGTATGATTCTCTTGTGTGCATGCGCCCGTAGCTCAACGGATAGAGTACTTGTCTTCGGAACAAGTGATGTGGGTTCGATTCCTGCCGGGCGCACAAAGACAGAACAACCTGCTAAACGCAGGTTTTTTTCTGCTTTGTGCGAGCCGGACCGCGACGGCGGGAGGCGGGGTCGCGAGCGTTTTCAGAAGAAAACGACTTGTGACCACAAAGACTTCTTTCGTGCGAGCCGGAGCGATGTTTCGTGAGTACACGAAACCGCGAGGCAGGGTCGTGGAAATTTTCGAGTGGCGACGAGAAAATTATCCCTGACCACCAAGCATGAAACCTGTACCGTCCATGAAATGCAAGATTCCTGCCGCCCCTCCCTTCCCCATTTGCCAAACTCTTAATTTACGATAGAATTCTCATGTGCGAAATGCGGGTATAGTTTAGTGGTAGAATGACACACTTCCAATGTGTAGGCGGGAGTTCGATTCCTCCTACCCGCACCAAAATACAAAAAACCGCCATAATTATGGCGGTTTTTTGTATTTTGGTGCGGAGCAAGAAAGCGCAGAGGCGCTTTCGTGGAGGAATCGAAGCCTGATTGAGTACTTTTCCGAATACGATGAAGGAAAAGTTCAATCGGGGTACTGACTCTGTAAGAGTCGATATCTCATTTTCTATCTCTATAAAAAAAGAGAGACACTAGCACAATGTGGTAGTGTCTCTCGGAATGGCGTTATCACCCAAATGTATTATATCGATGGCTCAGCTGAGCCATGCGACTGAGCAGCGCAACCGCTCGGGTGAAGGGGGTGGATCCGGTTTTGGACCCACGAACGAGCATGCAGGAGTGTCCTGCAAAACCATACTAACTTTAATTTTGAAATGGTCAAGAACTAACTCTCCCTCCCCCGTCCTTAACCTACAACAGACATTCTAAAGACTTATATGAAATAGATTGATAAATAACGATTATTTGAACATGAATGTCTAAAAAAGCGAGAAATTGGGGATAACTATGGGGACACTGTTGATTAAAAGACAGCGGTAAAGGGCTTATGTCTCGACATTTGTACGACAGAATGGCTATAAATATAGACATTTTCAGGATAAGAGTAAATGTTTCACGTGAAATGCACATATATTGTGTTATTTATGAAACAAGCGCATAAATAGAGTATGAAGACGGAAAAGCGCCAATTCGGTGACTTTGGTGAGGGAATTGCTTGTCAGTTCCTCATGAAACAAGGCTTTTCGATTGTCGAAAGAAACTATTTGAAACCGTGGGGTGAGATTGATATCATCGCTAAGAAGGGGAACGTTTACCATTTTATTGAAGTGAAATCGGCTGCACGGGAAACACTCGCCATTGTTATTCATGAAACAGAAGGGTATAGACCTGAGGATAATATCCACCAGGCAAAGCTTAAAAGATTAGCTAGGACGATTCAGACTTATTGCCTAGAGAATGATATATCAGATAATTGGCAATTTGACGTTGCTGTTGTCTATATAGAAAAAAGTCTCAAAAAAGCAAAGGTGCAATTGTTGCTCGATATTGTCCTTTAATTATCGTGTGCGTTTTTTTGTGTCTATGGTAGTATGGCTAAACGTCAAACGGGGCGTAGTATATCGGTAGTATATATGTTTTGGGAACATAAGGGCCGGGTTCGATTCCCGGCGCCCCGACAAGAAAACGAAGTTTTCTCGGCGAGCCAGCTGACAATTCAGCTGGCGTCCGGGAATCGAAGACCTTTCCCATATTTTTGAGAATGTTTACATTCGAAAAAATGGGAAAGGTGTACTGCCCATGGAATGGGAGATTACCCCGGCGCTCCATACGACGACTACCAAGGTTTCAAAACTCTAAACTCTTTTTGACCTCCGTCTCCTAGGTGCTATAATTCTCATATGAATTTTAAAGGAGAAAATAATCCATGGAACGCCTTTGACGCTCATCAAGAGGCAACACAAGAGGGAAGAGTAAGCCCTGATGGTACTATTGCCGTGAATGTCTCCTCTCAAGAAGGGCCAAGAACTCCAGAGCAGCAAGAGGCGATATCAAATCGTCTGCGAACATTAAGACATAGATTGACTCATGCCACAGAAGAAAATCGATCAGAGATTGAAGAAGAAATTGCAATCATCGAAAAACATTTCTCAGAGTAAAAATCAAATCCAAACATTCCGCTCTCTCATCTGGAGCTATTACAAACTTCACGGCAGAACTATGCACTGGAGAGGGGAGAAGGACCCTTACAAAGCACTCGTCTCTGAGATTATGCTTCAGCAGACGCAGGTTTCTCGTGTGACGCAAAAATATGAGGAGTTTTTGAAAGCGTTTCCATCTATCGAATCACTCTCAAAAGCATCACTCGGGAAAGTGCTGACAGTATGGCAAGGGCTCGGGTACAACCGACGTGCACGCTTTCTTTATAATTTTTCAAAAGAGGTAGTAGGGAGGTATGGGGAGATTACCCTGGCGCCCCAAAGACCTTATTGAAACTCTCTGCATCTTTCTTGTGCATGCATTCAATCCATTTTTGATACATACTGTAAGTAATGAGTTTTTTGGCGCATAAAAAAAGTAAAATTATCTTCGTGTCGTTGGTTCTTCTCATTATTCCCATATCTTATCTATGGTTCGCCAATGCCTATATTTACTGGAAAATTGGATCCGCAGGACTCCCTGCGGTAAATGGTTTTGGATCGGAAAAGGACTTTGCTGGCAGAAGTTCCGGCAACAAAACAGTGCTTGTAACGCTTGGTGACAGTCTCATGTCAGGTGCTGGTGCTGCTACTCCAGAAGATTCTTTGCCATACAAACTAGCAGGGAAGATAGCGGGTGGTGGCGGGGTATCTTTGCACAACTTCTCAGTTCCTGGTTTTCGAACTGCGGATTTAGTGCAGAACCTGCTTTCTTCTGCAATCCTAGTGAATCCTGACACGGTTGTCATTTTGATTGGAGTTAATGACGTACACGGCAGAGTTCCTATCACAGATTTTGAAAAAAACTACAGAGAAATTCTAGGAAGGCTCACCACAGAGACGCATGCCAGAGTATACATAAGTGCGATTCCATTTATTGGTGCGAGTACTCTTATCTGGCCACCGCTTCAATATCACTTTGATACGAAGACGAGAGAGTATAACGAAGTAATCGAAAGGCTTGCTCGCGAGTACTCCGTCAGCTACCTTGACTTGTATACCCCAACTCACGAGACATTTTTAAAAGCGGGAAGTCACTACTCAGCTGATCTCTTCCACCCATCATCGGTAGGGTATGAGATTTGGGCAACGACACTGTATGATCGTATCAATCACTAACACAAGTAATGCAACAAGTATTGTTTTTATTCTGCTATTTTTGGCGCTCATAATTTCAATACAGCGGAGAGAGATTTCTGAGTGGCTTCCAGCTTCTGTCACGCAGGAACTGAAAGGGCTCGCTATTCTCATGATCGTCTTTTCCCATATTGGGTATTTTCTCGTCAGCGATACAGAGTTTCTTCGCCCACTTTCAAATATGGCGGGAATTGGAGTAAATATGTTTCTCTTTTTTTCTGGATTCGGGCTTATGGCAAGTATGCTGAAAAAAGATCTGACTATCCGCGAGTTTTATCAAAAGCGATTGGTGAAGCTGTTTACTCCATTTTGGCTCATGCTTGGAGTCTTCATTAGCCTCGATTTCTTTTTTCTTCACATCCACCGTACAGCAGAGTTTCTCCGTTTTGCTGTGTTTGGGATCTTTGCCCACGCTGATCTATACCAAGATTTCAATTCACCACTGTGGTATTTAACCCTGACCATCGGTTACTACACTCTGTTTCCTATAGTTTTTTCGAAAAAGTATCCGTGGATTTCGGCACTACTCCTGTATGTCGCGGGATATATATTCGTATCCCTAAAGCCAGAGTTTTTTGATTACGTTATCCATTTGTACAAAATTCATATCATTGCATTTCCTCTTGGTGTTTTACTTGCATGGGGAGTTACATTGCTCGAAAAACCAAAAACCATACATGAAGCTTTGTATGGAAAAGCGAAATTCGTCTACCTCGCGGTACTCACCAGTGCTACCGCACTGTTTATCTATGCAAATATCCACTCAGGAGTAGGGGAAAGTCCGGATACCGAACAATGGATGAGTATCCTCGCAACGCTTTCACTTATCATAATTTTTGTGCTGAAAAAATTTGAATTCCGAACCCTCACACTCTTTGGAGTCTATTCGTATGAAGTGTATCTCTGGCACTGGCCTCTTATGTATCGCTATGACTTCCTCTACAAGTATTTCGGAAGTAGATGGCTATGGCTACCGACACTGCTCTATCTTGGGGTATTCCTCAGTATTGGTGTTATTTCAAAAAAAATCGTAGATGGAACATTTGCGAAAGCTATCCGTACCCGTGTACAATCTCAGAAATGAGAGTGCTTACCCAGGTTGGAAAGAAGAAGTTCCAGAACATTATTTGGGATTACTACAAACTTTACGGTAGAACTATGCCCTGGAGAGGGGAGAAGGACCCTTATAAAGTACTCGTCTCTGAGATTATGCTTCAGCAGACGCAGGTTACTCGGGTAACAGCAAAATACCAAGAATTTCTCAGAGCATTTCCATCTATCGAGTCACTTGCAAAAGCACCGCTCGGGAAAGTGCTGACAGCGTGGCAAGGGCTCGGGTATAATCGGCGTGCACGGTTTCTCCATGACTTTGCAAAAGAAGTAGTAGGGAAGTACGGGGGAACTATTCCTCGGGACACCCAAACTCTCCTCTCACTTCCTGGTATCGGTAAAGGCACAGCAGGATCACTGTCTGCATTTGCATGGAATCTTCCCGTGGTTTTTATCGAAACCAATATTCGCAGGGTGTACATCCATTACTTTTTCAAAGATGCAGAAGATATTTCTGACACAGACATCTTGCCTCTCATAGAGCAGACGCTGGAGAAGAAGAAGCCACGAGAGTGGTACTACGCCCTCATGGATTACGGGGCATATTTGAAAACACAGGTCAGAAATCCAAATCACAAGAGTAAGCATTACACGAAACAATCAACGTTTACTGGCTCAAACAGGGAAGTCCGAGG
>JBKJKY010000067.1:0-6995 GCA_046597175.1 Parcubacteria group bacterium | reverse complement strand
AACCGCCAAGTGATTTTTATTGCACAACTCGTCAACCTCGCAGGGAGATAAATTTTAAAGTAGTACGAGAAGAATAATCGCAAGGATAACCCGATACCAAATGAAGATCGAAAGGCTGTGCCCGCGTAAATACTTAAGTAGATAGTGGATACAGATGAGTCCGACCACAAAAGAAACGACGAATGACACTCCGAGTGGCAGTGTAAACGCACCACCTGCCTTTATTAAATCTAAAAGCTTCTTCAGTCCTGATCCAAGTATAATGGGAAATGAAAGAAGAAATGAAAAACGCACCGCTTGCTCACGACTGAGGCCTGCAATAAGCCCTCCGGAGATAGTTGCGCCTGATCTCGAGACTCCCGGCACCAAAGCAAGGCACTGGTAGAGACCGATTTTCAGTCCTGATAAAACGCTGACGGTTCGAGATTGTCGGTATGTTTTCTCAGCAATGTACATCAAGAAGCTTCCGCCAATGAGCGCAAGTGCAACGAGAGTGGTACTGCGGAATACTGATTCAATATACTTTTCAAGCAAGAGTCCGAGGATTACTGCAGGAATTGTTCCTACAATAAGCGCAGTAAGAAGTGTCTTTTCTACTGGGGCAATTGGCTTTCGAGTAATGAGTTTGAGGAAGTTCACAGATACGCTCCACAAATCTTTCCTAAAATACACTCCGACTGCAAGGATAGTGGCGAGCTGAAGAACCGCATCGACTGCGAGATCACTGGTATTCGTTCCGAGTAAATGATGGGCAATGATAAGGTGCCCCGAAGAAGAAACGGGAATAAACTCTGTAAGCCCCTGAACAATCCCTAATATAATCCCTTGAAATAGTGACATTTCGCAATTGTATCACGCCAAATACCCTATGCTATAATTAGGGTCATGGATCCAAAGCAGCAGTACACGAAACCTCAAAATCCCCTTATCATTCCTTTCTCAATTATTATTGCGGGAGCTCTCATTGGTGCAGGCGTATACTTTTCGGGAATCGCAAAAGGGCAAGGTAGTACCGCTACCAAAGATGCAACAATCGGCACAGTGAACATAAAGCCTGTAACGAGTGACGACCACATTCTCGGTAGTCCAAACGCAAGTGTTATCATCGTGGAATATTCTGATACTGAATGCCCATTTTGTAAGCAATTCCACACCACCATGCAACAGGTCATGGATGAATATGGGAAGGATGGCAAAGTGGCGTGGGTTTACCGACAATTCCCCATCGTGGGGCTCCACAAAAAAGCTCCGTACGAAGCCGAGGCGACAGAATGTGCGGGAGATATTGGTGGCAATAGTAAGTTCTGGGAATTCACTACAGCTCTCTACAATCGTACTGAATCAAATGATAGTTACAATGCAGATGACCTTCCAGCGCTTGCAAAAGAGATGAATATTGACCAAGGCAAGTTTACTGATTGCTTAAAAAGTGGACGGATGAAAAGCAGAGTGGACGAAGACATTCGCGATGGAGCTGCTGCAGGATTTGAAGGGACACCAATGAGCGTTCTCGTCACTCGCGGAGGACAAAAAGTAAAAATTGAAGGATCGCAGTCATTTGATACAATGAAATCAATTATCGATATCGCTCTCGGGCAGGAAGCGAGGGGGCAGTAACTCTGCGAAAATCGAATAACGAAATACGAAAATCGTAGAGGTTATGAAATCGTTATTCTTTGTTCTTTCATTCCGTTATCCGATTTTCGTACTTCGAGTTTCGTTTCCACTTCCCATCGCTCTGCGGAGCTCGCAGTACTCGCACTTAGGGTCATCACAAAACGTATTCCAATAGGAAACGTTGTATATCTCGAGTGCTTTTTCTTTTACCAAGCTTTCGATGGCAACCCTGTTATCGTGCGTAATCTCAAAACTCTCAGACTTATAGTGCCCCGAGGGATTTGCTTCGACGAATTCGATTCGCCCTGACTCCATGGTGTATTTTCCGTCATCATATAAATCAAGGAGGAGTCGATAGAAGTCCAGCTGACGTTTGATATTACCTTCTGAGGTTTTCGTCTCTCCCATAATTTCCTTTCGAGACTTTACCGAGCCTGTTTTATAATCAACAACTGTTACCCTACTTCCATCAATATCAAGCCGATCAATCTGACCTCGAAGGAGGAGGTTCTCAGTATCGGTAAGTGGAATACTGACCCCAGCAATCGAAAGCTCAGGGATCATTTCGGTATCCCACTCATTTTTATGTTCATCAAAATATCCGCCGAGGGACGTGAGCCCTTTCTTCTTTGATTCCTCGAACTCGTCAGATGAAAGTGGTTGACGAGCGAGGTTTCTCAAAAATGCATCAAGTAAATATTGTTTGCTTGGCTTTTCACCTTTGCGAATCTTTTCTATTTCTTCTTTCAGGGAGGCATGTACAGCAATACCGTACATCTGATGCTTCTCGGGTGCATGCGGAATGCGAATCAAATTTTCAAAAAAGTATCGCCACGGGCACGTAATGTAATTATTGAGTGCAGTCACGTTCATACCTTGCTCAAGAAAGAGTTTTCGCAAATATTCTGCATCTTTCATATCAGGACCATGAGGCTTGGGCTCTGTCAGAATCGGATGAGAAATATCGGCAAATGTATACTCGCCAATCTTGGTGTGATGGATAATTTCTTCAACGAATTGACTTCGAATCTTTTGCTTCCCTCCCGCATCAGTTTGAGCAAATGTAGCAATCACCTCTTTGCGTGCGCGGGTAATAGCTACATAAAAGAGCCTGCGTTCATCTTCATCGCCATCTTCTGTTAAGACTGTTCTACCCTCAATTGGAAGCGAGAAATGCTCCACAGACCGCTTGTTACCCCATTTGCCGTCAGTTACTCCGGTAATATAGACGGTGTCGAATTCAAGCCCTTTTGAGCGATGGGCGGTCATCAGTGAAACTCTATTTTCAAATGTCTGACGTTTTGAGCGTGCGAGCCTCCCTCCATGGAGAACCAAGGTGTCTACGAAATCAATAAAATCAGAGAGCTTCGCATCTTTGTTTGATTCAACGAGTGACTTTACTGAGTTAAGAAGACTATCGAGCTTCTCGAGTGCTGAAAGAGACTCCGGAAGTGCCAGGAGGTACGGAATAAAGAGCGATTCGCGGATGATTGTTTCAAGCGAAGTAAGGAGCGGTTTATTTTTCGCCAATTTCGCAAAGTGTTCAAGCTGAGCGAAGAAATCTTTTATCTTACCCTGATCAGAGACGCCAGCGCGTTCCAAATGATCGGGACTGCGAAGCACATCGAAAAGGTTGAGTTTGTTTTTTGTTCGATAGGAAAGAAGTCTATACCCATCAAGTGGTGCAAGCCCGAATACATCGGTGAATATGAGTTTTGAAACAGACTCTTCGTCGCCAAAATTATGGATTGAGCGCAGGAGCAACATGAGTTTGCTGACGTTCGGATCGCCCAAAATGTCATCATCAGAAAAGATAGCAAAGGGGATGCTCGTTCGTTCAAGAAAACGAATAATAGCCATCGCGTCCGCATTATCACGATAGAGGACTGCAATCGAGCGGGGTTCAGCCCCTTCTTCAATTCTCCTTTGTATATCTTCAGTAATAAAACGCATTTCTTCATCGGGGTTTTGAAATTGATGAAGGGTAATATTCTCTCCTATTCCCTGACCTTTTGCAGAGAGCTCTACCCGCAAACTTTCATCAGCAATACTGTTGCCTTGGATTAAGGTATGCGCTGAATCAAGAATCTTTTGGGTAGAGCGGTAATTATCTTTGAGTGTAATAAAGGTGGCATCCGGATACTTCCGCTTGAAATAAAGGAAGTTTTCAAGACTCGCTCCCTGGAAGCGATAGATCGCTTGCTTCTCATCACCGACGATAAATAGGTTTGGATTTTCATGGAAGCCTGAGATAAGCTCAAGGATACTATTTTGTGCATTGTTCGCATCTTGATGCTCATCTGCTAATACGTACTGGTACTCTTCCTGCAAAATAAGAAGCAAGTCAGGATTATCTTTGAGTGCCTTAATCGTTTCGACAATCATGTCTTCAAAGTCGTACAGACGGAGCTTGGCAAGAGCTTTTTCATAGCGTTCATAGACTACTGCAAGCTCTTTGTTTTTCTCAATTTTCTTCTGCGCAGTTTTGTATACACCTTTCATCTCTCCTTTGTACTTCCCTTTTTCATGATAGAGATCGTCCGCTCCAAGGAGTGATTTTTCTTCTTTTACAGTGCGTGCTAAGAATTCTTCTGGACTTACATTTTCACGCTTGAGGGACCTGATAGAAGAAAGTGCGGGACGGACATAATAAAAAATATTTCCAAATGGTTTAATAATATCGAAACTTCCTTCTTCAAAAATCTTCTCAAGAATTTTGAGTTGCTCAACCTCGGGAGCATTTGAGCCTCCGACAATGCGCGGAAAATATTCTGGATAACTTTCGATGATGGAGTTTGCAAATCCGTGGAAGGTGAAGATATTTACCCGATATGCAGATGGACCAATGATACCCACGAGTTTTTGTCGCATTGAGTACACACCGGACTCGGTAAAGGTAAGGGCAAGAATACTATCCGGGGATGTGTCGGTCTTTTGGAGAATGTTCGCTATGCGGAGAGTCAGTATTGAAGTCTTCCCAGTGCCCGGGCCGGCAATCACCATAACTGGACCCTCCACAGTGTCCACAGCTCGTTTTTGCTCAGCATTGAGGGCTTTATAGGCTTTTTGGAAGGTATCTTCAGTCATTTGCTACTCATTTTAGCATAGAGAAAACCAACCCAATCAGTACACAGCAATACTTGTATATTTACAATATTCATGATATAATTTACTAAATCACAGCTCTTCACACATACCAGAGAGGCAAGCATGTATTCCCTGCGAAACAACTTGCTGGCAAAACTCAGTACCCTCTCCAGCTTTTATCTGATTTTGGGAGGGTTAGTTGCGGTGTTTTTCATCATCCAGCAAAAGCTGATGTGTGGGCTGAACTGCAGTAGACTGCCCCCTCTCCCGCAGTGGACAACTCTTCTCATTGCTGTATCAGCAGAAGTCCTGGCACTTAGTTGGGGAATACATCTCACCTACAGTTTTATTTATGGTGATGAAGAGAGAGCCCAAACACGGACCATGTTGATTGGAACGGTATTTGGAGGTGGTCTCGGCATTGCCGGATGTCTTCTCCTCACATTCGTTATTATCGTAGTGAGAATAGTAATGAATGTAGTTACTGCCTTCTTGCAAAGTTTTTGAAACGCACCGAAAACCGCGCACCGATATGCAATCGGCGCGCGGTTTCTTTTATATTTTTATCTAAAATTTAACGAAAAGAGCGTCCCGTTTCTGGGACGCTCTTTATATTACTGAAACTGTGCGGTAATTTGGGGAAGCAAGTCATCGAGCTCGTCGAACTCAATAAACGGCTCTGCCATCTCATGGATAGACGTAGTCCATACACCTCGCTTACGAGCGAGTGCGAAGGGCTTCCCTTTTCCTTGCATGTATCCAATCTCGCAGATCATACCCTCGCTCATCTTGTCTGAACGGATAAACGCAAACAACATGTCTGCTTTGTCACATTCAGAGTATGCGTGGAGCATAACCTCTTTGTTGGACTTTTTCTGACCCTTGAAGTCATCTTCGTCCTCAATCGAACAATAGACTGAGTGTCCGAGCGAACGAAACGCTCCGCAAATTTTGCCAAGCGTAACCTTCAGTTCTGCTGGGTCTTCACCGGTGAATCGGTATGCGACGAGGATTTTCATATGTCTCCAAAGGTTAGGGTTTCCAAAGTCTATTTAATCACGAATATAAATTTTCGTCAACTAACTAAAGTTTATATTTACTCCTACGAATTCCCCTCCCAATTCCTCCTATTCCGTATTTCAAAAGCTCAAAGCTTACACTTATAAGCTACGAGCTTTTTAGTAATTCCTGAGTCTATTTATCTTATCGTGCTGACGAATCTTTTCGTGTGCTTTTGCTTCGATCTGACGGATACGTTCACGAGTGACGCCGAAGACTTTTCCAACCTCTTCAAGAGTATGAGTAAATCCATCAACTAAGCCATGACGCATTTCAAGAATTCTTCGCTCCTTTGGTGGAAGGTCGTCCAAGATTTCACGCACCTGGTCTGCAATAATTCTGCGTGATGAATCCTGGTCTGGTGAGAGGATTTTGTCATCTGCAAGAAAGTCTCCAAGCTTACTCTTTCCATCATCTCCGTCGTCTCCAACTGGTGATTCGAGAGACACAGTCGCTTGGTCAATTTTTTCAATATTATAAATTTTATCTACATCAAGATTCATTTCTGTTGCGATTTCTTCTGGAAGCGGATCACGTCCAAGATCTTGAGTAAGGCGGCGAACAACCTGCTTGTACTTCGCAATTGTTTCTACCATGTGAACAGGAACACGGATTGTTCGTGACTGGTCGGCGAGCGCACGAGTAATAGCTTGACGAATCCACCAGGTTGCATAGGTTGAGAATTTGTATCCTTTGGTCCAGTCGAATTTATCTACAGCCTTAAAGAGGCCAAGGTTCCCTTCTTGAATAAGATCAAGGAGCGTAAGGTCGGGACTGCGTCCCACATATTTTTTGGCAATCGAAACTACAAGGCGGAGGTTCGCACGAGCGAGCAAATTCTTTGCTTCATTATCCCCTGCTTCAATACGTTTCGCGAGATCCTTTTCCTGTCCCCCTGAGATAAGTGGGTACTGCCCAATCTCCTTAAGATACATTTGGATAGAATCGTATGAAGAATCTCCGCTTTTTCCATACTCATATTTATTAGGAAGAAGTGGCTCATCAGACGGCATATCAAGGAGTCCTCCTCCCTCGAGGATATCAACACCAGTACTGTGGAGTCTTTCGTAGAGGTCTTCGAGGAACATGATATCGTCCTCAACCGTTGGGAATTCTTTCAAAATTTCATCGTAGGTAACGAATCCTCGATCCTTTCCTTTTTTGAGAAGCGCTGTAACCTTGGTCTCAATGTCTTGAGCCTTTTTGGTAAGTTTTACCTCCTTTTGTGGTTT
>JBKJKY010000022.1:0-3584 GCA_046597175.1 Parcubacteria group bacterium | reverse complement strand
AACGTCGAATCGGCTTGAGAGGTAATTCGGGGAGTGGCTTGTTTGGTGCTGCACTCCTATTCTCTGAATCTTGAATTGGCAGTGGTGGTTCTGGTGCACTTTCTTGAGCAGTGCTTCGGGTGGACTTCTGGTCCTCGGTGGTATTCGTTGGCGTAGTCGCAGGGGTTCGCTCTTGTTTTTGACGGATCAACTTGTTAGCAGGTCTTGTTGATTCGTGGGACCAGAATGGAGATTCCTTATTGAAACTTGGGAGCATACAACCTCTCAGCAGTCCAGAGTCTAGCGTAACCCTGGTTCTCCACCAAAAATGTATAGATTCTTCACTAGGAATCCTCTATACAAAGTTTATACTCCGGGTTGCCTTGCAGTTGCAACTCTCCAAAGTTTGTTGGCGTTGATAGGTTGGTGTGAGTCTTGTCTTGATGTCCAATCTGCGATCTTATCGGGGGGGAGAGTCTTGTCTTTACTCGTAGGTGGTCTTAGAGCCTTGTCTTTGCTCTGTTGGGATGCGTGCAGCGAGATGAAGGTTGGTACGTACGAAAGTTGGTTCCTTGGCCGAGGAATATGACTTGGGGTGCGCACCCGGGTAGTTTGAAAGTTAACTTGAATAAACTTGACAAATAGCTAGAAGTAATTTATTATTGATGAAATTGGTCTTTTGTAGTCGACAATGTCGGCTGAAACTGTAGAGTATGAGTTCACAGTCCAGCGTGCAACGCCATACTCAGATTCCAATTGTGGAACGACGACGTTCCTCAATCTTGACCTTGTTATGAGTTAAGTGTGCAAACTCACTGGGACATGCCTGTCTTACCCAGTCATATCCAGATCTGCAACCTCTAAGACATGACTGTGTTAGCAAACCTTGATCCCGATCTCCAGTCTTAACTCTAACATTCCCTTGGTGCAACTTCCGATCAGACTTGGGTTCGCGCACTCTTCCATGGATCTCACAGCTATTCCCACGTGCTTTCACAATCTCCTCCTGATCTTGGCCACGTTCCAGCTCGGAATTCTTCACCTTTCTCCAAACCTTGTCCCTGGAACGACGATCCACGAAAGTCTTGGACGGAACTTTCTTAAATCCTTTCACTCCCTCCAAGTTCTTGTCCGGGAATTGAGTAGGATCGGTTTGCACTTCATCTGCATCCTTGATAGTAGTCTGTTGGATCCAGAGTCCAAAGGTTGCTTCGTCTTCGTCATCTTGTTCCGTGTAGTTGATTCTTCCTCTCAATCTGGCTATTCTTCTCGCTTCTGGTTCTCCTGGCGGTGCTTCATCCACAGCTTCTTCCTGAGGTTCTTCACGAGTAGGATTTGCTCTGGTAGTACGGGTTGCAACTGCAGGTCTCTGTTGCAACGGCAATTCTTCAATCCATTCTTCTTCTGGGTCTTCAACTTCTTCCAAATCAAAGTCTTGATCCGGCCAACTCCCTGGATTGTATCTCTTGCACACTCTTGGAGATAAGTGGATGACTTCTCCATTGTGTAGTCGTACTTCCAGAAAGTGACCTTTGTCTCTCACCACGATGTAGGGTCCTTCATTAGTGAACTCGCCTTTGAATCTTGCGTCTCCAAACTTGGGTTCTCTTGACTTGACCATTACGAGATCTCCAGAGGCATACTTCTTTCTTGGAACTTGGTCAATCACTTGTTTTGGCTGCAAGAATCTTGGGGCAACTCCAAAGAGAACTTCATTCGGTGACATCCAGTTCAACTTCTCCGTAGGCGTGTTGTTGTGGTCTTGTACAGCTTTCTGGAAACCTTCTTGAGTTCTCAGCAATCTTTCTTGAAATCTTCGATTCTGAACTTCAATAAATCCGTGTCCAGGCGGGTATCTTGGTAATCCAGTGATCAACTTGATTCCCTTGGATTCCAAGTATTCCTTCAAAGGCTTGAATGCGTTGTCAGCATGAATGATCTTGGGATTCGGCATGATTGTCAGCAACATATCCAAGTAATTCTCCACTTGATTCATTGCTGTTGTCTTGAAAGGTCTTGCATTGATCCAATTAGATCCTTTGTCCGAAATCACTAAGATGTAGCCTTCCTTGATGGGTCCAGTAAAGTCCAAACTCCAAACTTCCAAAGGATTCGGTACTGGTTGCTTCTGTGCTGCTGGCATCTGATGTACGTTGGTTCTTTGACAGAGATCACAGCTTCTCACCTTGTCCTCGATATCCTTGAACATTCTTGGCCAGATGTAATCCCTATTCAGCAGTGCATGCATAGCTTTCGGCTGCATGTGTCCAATATGGACGTGTTTGTCCAGCAGTTCATGCGAATTCCTTGGAACGATTCGTCCTCTTCGATCCTTGATCTCAGCATCATCCAATCGTAGTCCATATCTTTTCTTGAATGTTTTCCAAGGTCTTGGCAATCCTGGGTAGTTCGGTTGTCCTAGCAATTCTGCATGTAAGTCATCCCACAACGCAGCATACCATGCTGGCTCTCTTTCTTGCACTTCAATGCCTTGAACATGAATATAACGACTTCCATAATCTGCAGGATTGATCTCTCCAGGAACATATTCAACCTTGAAAGTGTAGGGCTGCAGAGCTTGACTCCATCTCCAAACTTTTGCATTCTTGAATCTTGTACTCTGCAAGTAGGCTAAGGCTTGATGATCAGTCTTGACAGTAAAGGGTACAGCAAGTAGAATGTCCTTGTGTGTCGTGATTCCCCAGACAAGAGCATAAGCTTCTCTTTCAGATACATTCCATCTTATCTGAGCCGGTGTAAACTTCCTGTGGGCATGAGAGATCACTCCATGTTCTTGACTGAGTATAGCAGTAATCCCTTCTTGACTTGCATCCGTATGTAGAACGAATTCCTTGCTCCAATCTGGGTGAACGAGAATACTTGGGTTCAAACACTTGGTCTTGAGAATCTCGAACTCCAGAAAATCTTCTTCTGATGAAATAACAGGTCCTTCTTTTCCTCCTTTCAGCTTGTCCGTCAAATTCGCTAAGATCTTCACTGTATCCATGCCAGGTAGATGGCCCTTGATCCAGTTGACTAATCCTAAGAATGATCGTAGTTCCTTCTTGTTCTTTGGATATTCTGCAAGCTTGAGCTTTTCCATAGATTCACTTGTAGGTCTAATCCCTCTTGAATCCACCATAACTCCTAAGTATTGAACTTGATCTTGAAAGAATAAGCACTTCTCTGCTGCAATTGCAATGTTGAAATGCGTAAATCTCTTGAACAGCTTCTCCAGAGTTCGTAAATGATCTTCAATCGTCTCTGATGCAATCAGCAAGTCGTCGATCCTTCCAAAGGTGTCTTCAATTCCATTCGTGCACAGTGCGATGATCTTGCTTGCATCTCCAGGTGCATTGGTATGTCCAAAGTTCAAATACAGAGGTCGATATAATCCTTCCAGTGTTGAGATTCCTAGAAGGTTTGAAGCATGATCCGTAAGACGTCTCTGATAGTAAGAGCTCTTGAAGTCTATGACTGAGAAATATTTCTTTCCATTGCAGAATCTTCGGAATTCTTGTAATCCTCCCATCGAGATATCCTCCTTGATGGTCTTAGCATTGATCCTTGGGTAGTTATGAACCATGCGTACCTTGTAGAACTTC
>JBKJKY010000015.1:0-21438 GCA_046597175.1 Parcubacteria group bacterium | reverse complement strand
ACAACCGCGACATCTACTACTGGAACCCAGCAAGTGAGCCCTGCAACGACCACTCCATACAGCATCAACTGTACAAACGGTTCGCAGTCAACATCTGCAACAACTACGGTGACTGTGGCTGCCCCTGCAACTCCAACGGTTACTGTCTCTCTTTCGGCAAATCCAACTACGGTAACTCCTGGCCAGGGTTCAACTCTCTCATGGACATCATCAAACGCAACTTCATGTTCAGCAATGTGGACAACCGCAACCTCTACTTCTGGATCAGTTCTCGTAACTCCAGGCTCAACAACTACATACAACATTAATTGTACCAATGGTACTCAATCAGCATCATCGACTGCAACTATCACTGTTAGCGTTCCAACAAGCGGTGGTGGAGGTGGCGGATCTTCTGGTGGAGGACAGGCAAACCGTGCAAGTCACGGTGGAAGTAGCCGCGGAAGTTCACTTCCTGCACTTGTACTCGGTACATCAACAAGTTGTGACTACCTAAAAGATTATTTAAAAATTGACTGGGTCAACGACCGTGTTGAGGTAATTAAACTCCAAGTGTTTCTCCGTGAACTCGAAGGCTTCAAGAATCTTGCAATCACCGGAGTGTTTGATCAATCTACCTACGACGCTGTTTCAATATTCCAAGAGCGCTACATCAGTGACATCCTTACTCCATGGGGACACACAAGCCATACTGGATTCGTATACATTCTTACTAAGAAAAAGGTAAATGAAATCGTTTGTCAGCGTGCATTCCCAATTAACGCACAACAGGCAACCGAAATTGCAGACTTCCATGCATTCCTCGAGAGTCTCAAGAAGGCAGGAGTTCCGGCTACAGAAATTCTAGGAACAACTCCAGTAAATGGTGACACCGCAACTAACATTCTTTCTGAAAATGGAAAAGATTTCATCGCAACTGAAAACAGCGATAGTAATCCAAATAGTGACGTTACTGTAATACCAAAAAATACTAATGAGCTAAGCGGTCGAACACGAGTTCGTGCTGCAGCGGCTGCAATCTTCGCAGGACCAAAAGGATGGGATGAGTCAGTAAACGCGATTGTAATCTTCGTTACCATTCTCCTCGCCCTCTATCTCATTATTCGATCACTCGGCGAAGTGGTGAATAAGAAATTGATGTTGAGCAGAGAGGGACTTCGTCTTCGAAAACTATTCTTCGGAGTTATCGGACTCGTCATTGCTACTATTCTTTGCGCAGTGTTCTCGTACTATGTAATCGTATTACCACTTCTCCTGCTTATCATTGCACTATCAGTCTATCTGCTCTATCTGTCATACAAGAAAGAAGAGGGTCAGACACTTCTTACAATTGTAGAAGCACAAAAAGAAAGCGATGTGGTTATTCTCGG
Organism: Parcubacteria group bacterium; assembly: GCA_046597175.1. Lineage (GTDB taxonomy): Bacteria > Patescibacteriota > Minisyncoccia > Phycocordibacterales > Zambryskibacteraceae > CAYLHJ01. Next base: position 20,068 of record JBKJKY010000015.1, on the reverse strand, counting down.
CACTGAAACTGTGCATTCAGCTCATGGGGAAGAGAAAATTCTTGATCTCACAAACCTCGGGGATTCAAACAGATAATAGTAGTAAGAAAAATACTACGCAGAAAGGCGCAGATTGCCAACAGCTTTCAAAGCGCCTTTTTGTTTGAGTAATTTTGGGAACGTTTTAATTCTTCCGTATCCGGCGATTCCGATCATGATGCTGTTGTCAGTTGAAACATTCGGCAACGGAGTATGAATCGTGAGGCCTTGAAACTCTTTTGTTAATTTTTTCAACTCCTTTTTTATGTGGGTATTACTTGCGACGCCACCTGCCACAATGAGTGATTTGGTGGGGAACTGCATGAGTGCTTTTCGGGTCTTTGCGACCAATACTTCGGTCACAGCATCCTCGAATTCTTTGGCAATTTCGGACTTTTGCTCAGCAGTTAATTGCTTACCCTTGATAGCGTATAAAACGGCTGTCTTAAGACCTGAAAAAGAAAAATCGAGGTCCTTGCTATAGAGCATGGGTCGGGGTAATTTCCAGGTATCTTCGATATATTTGGCTTTGCGTTTTACCTCTGCCATACGGGCAATTTGTGGCCCTCCAGGGTATGGGAGACCCATCATTCGGGCTACTTTGTCGTACGCTTCACCAATTGCATCGTCGCGGGTCTGCCCGAGAATTTTGTAGGAAAGGAGTGACTGTGCATAGACAAGCTCTGTGTGCCCGCCGGAAATCAGTAAGGAAAGTGCTGGCAACTTGATCCCTATCTTTTGTTTTTCCTGCTGCTTTTTCCCCTCAGTACTTTTCTGTAAAAGCACTGAAACAATATGCCCTTCCATGTGATTAACAGGGATTACAGGAATTCCCCAGAGCGCACCGAGTGCCTCTGCTGATTTGATACCAACCCAGAGTGCGGGCTCAAGACCAGGACCTGTAGTAACAGCAATAGCATCAATCTTTGGTTTTTTAATAGTAGAGAGAGTTTTCAAAAAGTTTTCTGACGCACCGTTCTCGCGCTCGAGCGACTTTTCAAATTTCTTTTTCTGCGCAGGAGTGACCTGACTCTCTTTGGTTTTTTTCACCATCTTTGCCTGCGTCAGTACTTTATAGAGGAGTGGGGGAAGGTTCTTTGCATGCTCACGCTTTGCGAGGTTCGGGAATACACCGCCAAATTCCTCATGAAGTTTTACTTGCGAAAAAAGAGCATTTCCAAGCACGGTAATAGAAGGGGAAGTGAGACTTCCTTTGATGTCGATGATGGAAACTGCAGTTTCATCACAGCTCGTTTCAATACTTAACATTTTCATATTATTGGATAGTACACTCTATACAGAGTTTTACCACCTCTCGCCCCGTACGAAATCATCTGCGTATAGACTGCGGGCAGGATGGTATATTGTTGACTTATACCCCCCAGGGGTATAAGCTTTGCTATATGAAATACATGGACGATAAGAATAAAGAAAAAATTATTCGTAGGTTGAAATTAATTGAGGGTCAAGTAAGGGGTCTCCAAAGGATGGTGGAAAACGACACCTACTGTATCGATGTCATCACCCAGACATCTTCGGTAAAACAAGGGCTTTCAAATGTGGAAGATGAGCTACTTGCAAATCATTTGAGCCATTGTGTGTTACACCAAGTGTCATCTGGACAGGTGAATAAAGCTGCGGCGGAAGTCCTTAAGGTGTATAAGTTAAAGAGAAAATAACATATATGAATGATACTAAAACCTACAAAGTAAAAGGCATGCACTGCGCTTCATGCGCAAGCATCATAGAAAAGACTTTTCAGAAAACCGATGGTGTCCGGTCTGTTGAAGTAAACTACGGAACAGAAACCGCAAAGATTTTATTTGACGAATCAAAAATAAGCCCTGACGATCTCTCACAAAAAATCGAAAAACTTGGCTATTCCCTTGTGGTTCCAGAGCATGCAATGACTGCGAGTGATATGGGCATGTCTCAAGATGAACATGCAGGACATTTGGGCCTGAATCAATCTAAAAAAGAAAAACTCGAAGAAGTTGCGAGTCAGTGGTCTCTCGTTATTTCAGCTATCCCCCTTGCGATATTCAGCATATTTGTCATGGGCTGGGACATTCTTGCACAGTATAACGCAGTCCCTGAAATGAGCTACACAGTCAAAGAATTTTTTCATCATCTTCTCCCCATCTTTGCGACATACACACTCTTTGTGGTCGGTAAGCCATACCTCCTTGGTTTCTATCGTTTTCTGCGCTACGGCAAGGCAAACATGGATACGCTTATCGGCATTGGAACTGTTTCTGCATTCCTCTACAGTTTCGCAGTCACCGCTTTTGAGGACGTCCTAAAGCCGTTCATAAATGTCGAGCACACCTACTATGATGTGACGATTGTGGTCATTACTTTTATCGCACTTGGAAAGTATCTGGAAGCGAGGTCAAAAATAAAGACTGGAGATGCTATCGAAAAACTCCTCAACCTTCAGGCAAAAACCGCACTCATAGTTCGTGATGGGAAAGAAATAGAGATTTCCATTAGCGAGGTAAAGCATGGAGATTTGATCATCATAAAGCCCGGTGCAAAGATTCCCGTCGATGGGGCTATCACCGAAGGAGATTCATTCATTGATGAGTCTATGGTTACCGGTGAGCCGATGCCGACTCAAAAGAAAATAGGGGACTCTGTGGTAGCGGGAACGATGAATACTAACGGATCATTTACGTTTAAGGCAACCAAAGTTGGCTCTGAAACGCTGCTCGCCCAAATTATAAAAATGGTAGAAGAGGCGCAAGGAAGTAAAGCGCCGATTCAAGCATTGGCAGATAAAATATCAGCAGTGTTCGTTCCTACTGTCCTTGTCATCGCATTTCTCTCGCTCGGTGCTTGGCTTTTCTTTGGAACGGAAGTACTTGGCTTTTCGCAGGCGCTCTCATACGGCCTCGTATCATTTGTCGGTGTGCTGGTTATTGCGTGTCCCTGTGCGCTTGGTCTTGCAACACCGACCGCGATTATTGTTGGGGTAGGAAAAGGTGCAAAAGAGGGGATTTTGATTAAAGACGCTGCAACACTCCAAAAACTTCACCAGGTGAATACAGTGGTAGTTGATAAGACAGGGACAATTACTGTCGGTAAACCAACGCTCGTAGATATCATCAATCTTTCTGATGAAAAAGATGAAGTATTTCTATCAATAATTGCATCGCTAGAAAAAAAATCTGAACATCCAATTGCACACGCAATCGTACAGTATGCAGAAGTAAAAAATATTCCAGTACTCGACGTTGCAAACTTTGAAGGTATACAGGGGAAAGGTCTCAAGGGAATAGTAAATGGTTTGGAATATTTTGTTGGTAACACAAAGCTCGTAAGTGATCTCAAGATTTCATTCGATTCTTCACAATTACACGAGTTTACTTCACAGGGGAAAACTCCAGTTATCCTTTCGACAAAAGAGAAAGTGCTCGGCTTTGTGATGGTGGCAGACGAGATAAAACCAGAGTCTGTTGAAGCGGTGAAGAATCTCCATGCACTTGGAATCAAGGTTGTTATGCTTACCGGTGATGACGAGAAGGCTGCAAAGTATATAGGATCTCTTGTGGGTATCGACGATGTTATTGCCCATGTGTTGCCACAGGATAAATTGGCAAAAATACAAGAGCTTCAATCGCAAGGGAGAATTGTAGCTATGGCAGGAGATGGGGTAAATGATGCTCCCGCACTCGCGCAGGCAGATGTCGGTATTGCCATGGGTACTGGCACTGACGTTGCGATAGAGTCTGCAGGTATTACCCTGCTTGGTGGTGATATCTCGAAACTCGTCAAAGCGATTAAGCTTTCGAATATAACCATGCGTGGTATAAAGCAGAACCTGTTTTGGGCGTTTATTTATAACATTGTGGGGATACCACTTGCGGCCGGAGTATTCTACCCGATCTTCGGGTGGCTTCTCAATCCTGTGTTTGCAGGATTTGCGATGGCAATGTCATCTGTGTCAGTGGTCTCGAATTCACTTCGGATTAAAGCTAAAAAATTATAATGTATGAATCATAAAACATATACATTTCATATACAGGGTATGCATTGTAATGCATGCGCACTGCTCATTGAAAGTGAGCTAAACAATTATCCTGGAATCGTTCATGCAAAAGTTTCGTCGAACACTCATTCGGTTGAAGTGATAGGTGACTTCAATGAAAAAACTGACATTGAAATAGCGACAATGCTCACTGTTCCCATCGAAGATAACGGCTACACATTGTCGACAAGAAAGTTGGCAAAAAAAAGAAATTGGTCAGAATTTACTATTGCTGTACCAATCGCTCTCGGATTCATTACTTTGTTTATAGTTTTGCAAAAAATCGGTCTCGTTAATCTCGTGGGTGGTGGAGATGTCACGTATGGTACGGCGTTTGTAATCGGTATCATTGCATCATTTTCAAGTTGTATGGCTGTGGTCGGAGGCCTTCTTCTTTCGATGTCAGCTACGTTTGCAAAAGAAGGTGACCTTACTTCGGGAAAAGGGTGGAGTTTAAATAACATACAACCGCAGCTCATGTTCCATGGTGGGCGTATTGCTTCTTTCTTTATTCTTGGTGGGGCAATTGGTGCACTTGGGACTGTGTTTACGCTCAGTACCACTGCCACATTTGCTTTGAGCCTAATTATCGGCATTGTTATGCTCGTGCTCGGTATCAATCTACTTGATGTGTTTCCATGGGCCAAGAAACTCCAGCCATCAATGCCAAAATTCATTGCAACACGCGCTTACAGCGTCTCAAGGCTTAATCACACCATCACTCCACTCCTTGTTGGTGTTGCAACTTTTTTCCTTCCATGCGGATTCACTCAGTCAATGCAACTCTATACGCTCACTACAGGAAGTTTCCTTAAAGGAGGACTCACGATGCTCGTATTCGCCCTCGGTACACTACCGGTCCTAGCTCTGATTAGTTTCAGTTCGTCTAGTATTCAGGGTAGCAAAAAAGCGGGGATTTTCTTTAAATCGGCAGGTCTCATTGTCATATTGTTTGCACTCTTCAATATCATCAGTAGTTTGGTTGTAGTTGGAGTTATTCCGCCGATCTTTAATTTTTAATGTATCAAAATTGTTTATTTGTTAATATAATTTCATTCATGAAAATAGCCCTTATATCAATCATTATGGTAGTTGTTCTTACTGGTGCAGCGATTTTGGTGACAAAAACAAACTCACAAAATCAAGCTAGCACACAAGTTGTCGCGAGTAACGTCACTGTTAAGGAAGGCAAGCAGATCATCACGATCAATGCGAAAGGTGGGTACCAACCACAAAAGAGTATTGCAAAGGCAGGTATACCAACAATCATTCAATTTGATACGAACGGAACATTTGATTGTTCGTCATCGGTACGTATTCCAAGTATGAATATATCTAAAGTCTTGCCACAGACTGGATCAACTGATATCGATATCGGTACCCAGCAAGCAGGAACTCTCCAGGGAACATGCGGAATGGGTATGTATGATTTTACCGTTGAATTTACGAGTTAACGCTACATTCACATTTTGCTTTCAGTGAGTGCGGTATTAGTAGCGTGTACAGTTGATTATGAAAATTTCAGCAGAAAATAAAAATTATCTTGTTTAGTGGCCCACAACTATATTGATAGTGGGCATGCCGGCACTGAAGATCACTACTAAGGCTTGGGTGTTTGCTTAGCTATTTTCTAATAGAGTGCTCCCAGTGCAACTTATGGTTATATACAAAAATGACCCTACAGAGAATGTCTCCGCCTACAGCGGCAGTACAGGTTTCCCATTTGCTTACTTGAGTACAAGTTCACAAATATGGGAGAACCTTTTCGACTCTCTGACGCGAAGTATTAAAATACTTCGCTTAGGGTCACAAATAAAAGACCGCCAAGTGGCGGCTTTATTTGTGACCCTACAGAGAGTCGAACTCTGCTTCTTGCCTTGAAAAGGCAATGTCCTAACCGATAGACGATAGGGCCAAATAACCTGCGTAATATAACACTTTTTGTAAAAAAATCAAAAAATTGCTAGGATTCTGAGGTTCTCGTTTGGAGAGGTGTCAGAGTGGTCGAATGAACCAGTTTCGAAAACTGGCAGGGGTGAAAGCCCCTCGGGAGTTCGAATCTCCCCCTCTCCGCACTCCCAAAATATGTAGTATTTTGGAGGCAGGAGGGGTAGGAGTGCTGGGAGCACTCCGGAGGAGATTCGAAAGCCGGAGCGTGACGACGCGAGGCGGGGTCGACGAAATTTTCAACAGAAAATTATCGGTGGCCGAATCCTCTCCGCATCTCAGGGTAATAATTAATGGAGGGTTGGATGAGTGGTTTAAATCAACAGTTTACTAAACTGTCGTTCCTTAATTGGAACCGTGAGTTCGAATCTCACACCCTCCGCAAAATTAAAAGCAATAATATCTGTTATTTGTTTTTAATTTCGGTAGGAAGGTGAGATGAGAAAGACGGAACGAATGCTAGTTTAGCTAAACTGGCCGTGAGTCGGGGTCGCAGAAATTTCTGAGTGGCTGACGAAGAAATTATCAGTGACCGAATCTCACACCCTCCGCCAGACAAAATTATTCAATAATTTTGTTATGATGTAAAAATAGGCGGTCAGCCGTTTTGGCAGGTAGTCGAATTGGCGTAATTATATGGGTGGTTAGCTCAGTTGGTAGAGCGTCTCATTGACGTTGAGAAGGCCACAGGTTCGAATCCTGTACTACCCACAAATACACAAGACCTGCTAAACGCAGGTTTTGTGTTTTGTGGTAGGCACAGGTATATCGCGATTAGAGGCGAGCGATACCGAGCCGGAGTCGAGAAAAATATTTGTGGGGACTTGCAATCGCTTTCAGAAATGCGATTTTGTGTCGATTGAAATCCCGTCGTCCGGCATAATATCTCTCGGGAAAGGGGCGGGATGTTCGTTCTTGCGAAATACTAGCGATGACATTAAAAAGAATCAAATATCAAGTCATTTTAGATCTAAAATTAAGCGTATTTTACCCCTTTACAAAAACATAAATATATGATAGAAGTAGGGAAGGCAGATCCTTGATTTTACGGCATTTTCTCATAACACAGAGGTTTCTATGCGTATGCTCGTGTTGGTTGCATCCTTGTCTTTGGCGTTCACTTCGGTGGATGCTCAGACACCCAAGTCCCGTCGGGACTCGCTTATTGAGCAGGATCGTCGAATGACGCCTGCTCAGCGTGATTCGGTCAAAAAGTTTCTTGATGATTCCATCAAGAAACTCACGGCCGGATTTGTACAAAAAACCGCAGCTCCGCAGGTTCAAGCGCAGTCGCTCAGAGCTCCGACAAAAGCTCCGGCGAAGTACAAGATCGTCGAGGCCGTCAACCACCCCGGACCCGCTCAAAAGCGGACCGAGATTGGATTGCCGGTTCTGGTGCGGCCGGCAAGTTCGTCAAATGATCTCGCTGTGAAATTATCACGCGGGTGCAAGTCAACTGATTTCCACGCCACTTGCGAGCAGATCCTTGAAATGGCCAAACAGAGCCCGCAAGGATATCGGTTTAAAGACATCGATGACGTAATCGCGTACCTGCCTACACTTGAGGCTCGGTACTGTGTACCTGGAAAGCGCGCAACAATGTACAGGCTTCTACGGGATCGTCGAACAGGTAAAACTCGTCCGATTGATGACTGGAACCGCCCATGCAGAACGCCTGCTCCTGGTGAACGGGCTGAGATATGGTTGGTCGACCCAGAAACGGGTGACCCATTCATATCTCTCGATTGCGGAAATATTATCTCCGCTTTTGAACCGGGGGCCCTGCAAATCCGGTTTTCGGATACCGCGTCTATCGAAGTTGAAGTTCTTCCGCCTGTTGATACGACCCCAAAGGTCGCACCACTGGCGGAAAAGCCTGCACCGGTTGCGGTGGCACCGAAGAAGGATTCTACCAAGACTCCACCCGCCAAAGCTGTTGCAGGCCCAAGCCACAAGAAGCGGAACGCAATCATTGGTTCCACAGTGGTCGGGTTGGGACTGTTGTATTTCTGCGTCACCGACTGGTGTCAGTCGACAACCACACGTACTGTGGTGTATCAAAACGGCGGACCAGTAAACCCGCCGAATAACCTCATCCCGTCACTCCATTTGGAGCCGGTGACGTATCGAAGAATGCCGTAAAATGTAGTATAGGGCCGGACGCAGAACACTGCGCCGGCCCTTTTTATTTGCCAATTTCTCCCTTTTTGGTTGTAAACAGCTTATCCCCGTTTCAATTGACCTGGGGGTGTCATTCCGTACAATTATTGTAGGTTGTTACCACTCTCTCTAGAGTAGATATGTTGTGATCTCTTGCCGTTACCCATAATCTTTTTTCTATGATCTATTTTTTCCACCGAACTATATCACCGCGAAGCCGTTCCTTCATAAGTTTCTGTCTTTCGCTCATTCTTATTGTTGAAGCATTTGGCCCTGGAATTCCGGTAATCAAAGAAGCAATCGCGCAGGACATAAGTGGCACGATCGCCACTGCGCCATGTATGCCCGTAGTCAATGCTATTTATAGTGACGGAAAAACTCTTGGAGATAATCCCGACGGTCGAACAGAAAGTTTTGTAAAACCACTTACGTATATTCATCCAGCATGGACAGCGGATGTTGATGGAACAAGTACGAGTGCGCAGTGGATCTGGACCGATAATCCAGTAACACAGGCGGATACCCAAGTTAACACCGCAAAGGGGTTCTATCGAACATTCACCATAACAGGCACCACAACCGAAGCGCATCTTACGCTTGCAACAGACAATTTGTATACTATTTGGGTAAATGGAGTTCTTGTTGGATCTGAACAAACAAATCCAGACAACTTTACTCTCGCAACACAAGATACATTCGATATTAGTAATTTCCTCGTACCAGGCACGAACCACCTCCATATTGAGGTGACTAATCTCGGAGTGCCTGGAAGTAACCCTTCATCAAATCCTGCAGGGCTCCTGTATGCACTCTCGTACACTACGCTTGATTGCAGTGGTGCAACATCGCTACCTCCTCCCGCATCAGCGGCGGTAATCTTCAAAAAATATATTGACGGACAGCCTGCTGCAACAAGCACTTTTACTATGCAGGCAAACCTTACTTGGGGAGGAGGAACAAGTTTCTCAGGAACATTCCTTCTTTCAAGTCAGACCAAGTATGCTGCTGATACTATGAGAATGACGAGTGGTGACAATAGGATTCAAGCAAGGGAGGTTGTTGGAGGACAAACAGGTGTTGTAGGAAATGACAGTGTCTGCCAGCCAGGCAAGTTTAGACTTGTTGGGTACACAACCGGACCAACATTAAGCGACGCTGTTGGTTCAACCGCAACAAGTGCAACCGCGTCTATTACTCTTACCAACATCACTATCAATCAATATGTAATTGTGTGGAATGAGACTTGCCCACAAGCAACGTCGACCCCACCAGTTCTCCCGAGCGTTTCAACTGTCAATCTCTGCTCGCAAGATAATCTCACCAATCCACTTTCTGGTTGGCAACTTTCTCTTGCAACGACATCAAGCGCACTCTTTGCGACAACAACTGCAAGTGGTTGCGCCTCACTCCCGAATGTTCCATTTGGCACATATACACTCAGCCAGACTTTGCAAAGTGGATGGAATAATGTTTCAGGTCTCGGAGTCGTGACTGTTGCAAGTACCTCAGAGACGTTTATTGTGGTAAATTCACAGGCAACAACGACTGCAACAACTACTATATTGCTGTGTGCTTCAAATTGTTCTTCTGTAACACCTGGTGCTGGCAGCAGTGGAGGTGGAGGAACATCAGGAACTGGTGGTAGTGGTGGAAACGGAGGGTCAGCCATTCTCAGTGCCGGTCGCAGTGGAGGAGGGGGTACAGGAGGAGGAAATGCTAATACGAGTAACGGGCAAGTAGCAGGGGCATCTATCTCAGCAGATCCGAAAGGAGAAGTGCTCGGTGCATACACAGAAGCCCCCGGCACTCCAAACACCGGCCTTGGCCCACAATCTCAAAATGGAAGAGCGGTGAATGCACTACTCGTTCTCGTTCTCGGGTTCCTCAGTTTGTCACTCTTTAACTACACAGCAATAAAAAGAGAACTATTTGTCTAGATACGAATTGCCCAGATACAAAAAAGACCTGTGTTCGTAGGTCTTTTTTTGTGGTATAATTTTTACTATGGAACCAGAAGGTACAGAAGTGCCAGTAGAAGCTCTAAAAAGGCCAAGTAGGGGCCGGAAAGCCCGTATTGTGCCCATTCGTATTGTGAAAGAAATAAAGGTTGTCTCGGCCCCAAAAACTCCTAAAAAGAAGGTTATTCGGAAAAAGGTCGGTGCTACAAAAAGAGAGAAACCACTATCTCGAAGTACTGTCTCAATTCCACTTCATGCCCAAATGGTTGGTACCGATATTCCTTTGGCAGAAACTCCACTTGCTACTGGTAAAAAGAAAACCTCTTTTACTTTGCTACTTCTTATGAATGTACTCGGCATTCTCTTTATTACGGGAGTTTCTTGGTATATCTATCATGAACCGATAGAAGAAATTAAGTCGCAGGCAGCTCCTCAAATAGATAGTACGGTAACTTTTGGAGAAATATCATCATCAACCCCTTTAACTCTCATTATTCCAAGCATCGATCTTTCTGCCCATATCGTGCCGGTGGGAAAAACAAAAGAAGGAAATATGAATGTACCTGCTGACTTCGGTGATGTTGGTTGGTATAAATACGGTTCGATTCCTGGCCAAGGCGGCAATGCGGTCATTGATGGACATTTTGATAATGGAAAAGGGAAGCCAGCAGTATTTTACAATCTCTCGAGAGTTCGAGTTGGCGACTCGGTATTTGTCATAAACAAAGACGGACAGAAGATTCAATTTATCGTAAAAGAGGTCTCACTTGTCTCAGTCGATGCGCTCCCGTCAGAGAAAATTTTCGGAGAAAGTGGTGGTATGAATCTGAACCTCATTACCTGCGATGGTGTGTGGATGCCGGAGAGAAAGACGTACACCGAGCGCCTCGTTGTGTTTACAGAGCGGATGCCGTAGATGAAGCAGTAAGGTATACTGAACGTATCATAATTAACCCATACAATGGTAGAACTCATGAAAAAATATTTTATTCCGAACGAGCATAATGAATACAAACCTCATATGCTTCGGAAGGCATCGCTATCAGTACTCGCGTTTCTTACTGTGCTCGTCTTTTTTGCTGGAGTGGTCAATGTTGAACTTATTCGAAATACCAACCTTCTCTCCGCGGTTATCTCTCGTTCTCTTGTCACCCTTACCAATTCAAACCGAGTAAAAAACCAACTCGGCCAGCTTACGATAAACCCGTTACTCGAAAAAGCAGCGCAACAAAAAGCCGATGATATGGCGTCAAAAAACTATTTTGCCCATACGAGTCCCGAAGGCAAAGCTCCTTGGTATTGGTTTCGTAATGTTGGATACAACTATGCATATGCGGGAGAAAACTTGGCAATTAATTTCACTGACTCAGAGGATGTCGATACTGCATGGATGAATTCACCAGGACATCGCGCCAATATTTTAAATGGTAAGTTTACGGAAATTGGCATTGCAACCGCGAAAGGTCAGTATAATGGGAGAGATACTATTTTTGTTGTAGAAATGTTTGGGAAGCCTGCTCCAACGGTAACTCAGCTGGTACAGCAAGCGAAAAAGGCACCACCCAAGATCGGTATTGCAAGCGCACCAGCAACTCCGACTGTGGCAGAAATCAATCCATCAGTTCTTGGGGTAGAAACAGAAATGTTTGCGTCGAGCCCTGAGCCCGAAACCTCGGCTTCATCAAAGCCCGAGCTCCTCAGTGACTTCACGCCTGTCAGTAGTAAGTCGTCGCAAGCAGTCTCATTTACTGAGAAGACATTACTTTCTCCAAAGAAGATGAATGCATGGCTGTATCTCGGTCTTGCGGGATTCATTCTTGTAATCCTCACTCTTGCAATCTTTATCGAAATCCGCAGACAGCATCCAAAGAACGTTCTTGCAGGATCTGCACTCCTTCTGCTCATCGTAGTACTCTTGTATATCTACCAAAATGTGCTTTTTGGACAGGTGCTTGTGCTCTAAGAGCTTAGAGGTGTTAGGTAGTAGCTTTTAGCTTTAAAGAATGAAAAAACGGCTAATGCCGTTTTTTCATTCTAACTATATTTTCTTCAATTCTTTTTACATTTTTCCTCTTTCCTTCTTACTTCGTATGTAAGTGAATATAAATATCTTCGAGGGCTCTCACGCCATCACCTGCAGCGATATTGTTCTGGTGGTACAAAGTATCGGTACAGTCTCCCGCTGCCCAAATCCCCGGGGTTTTGGTTGCTTGGGTGCGCGGGTCAATAATAATCTGTCCGAATTTGTTCCGCTCCACAACATCCTTAACATAGTCTGTTGAGGGGATGAGACCAATCTCAACAAAGATCCCGGTTGTGGGAAGTGCTACTTCCTCATTTGTATTCATATCGCGATACTTGATACTTGATACAAATTTCTCACCGACAACCTCGAGAAGCGCGGCATTTTGGATAGATTTCATTTTTGGATTGCCGAGCACCTTTTCTACAGTTACCGGATCGGCTCGGTATTCATTCCCACGATTGATCATGGTGACACTTTTGCAGTATGCGAGGAGCTGAGCAGCTGTCTCAAATGCGGCGTTTCCACCTCCAATCACCACAACATCTTGATCAGAGTACAGTGGCCCATCACATGATGCGCAGTATGTGATGCCTTTGTGTTCGTATACGTCCGCGCCTGGTACTTCAAGCTTTCGGCGTGTGCTTCCGGTAGTGATGAGAACAGCTTTTGCAGTGTACTCTTTTTTAGAGTCAGTAGTAATGGTGAAAGTCCCGTGAGCGTCTTTACTGACGAGCTCTACTCGCTCAGCACTTTTAATATCAACAATGTCTCCCGCATATGCCTCGAGATGTGCTTTCAAATCGTCAGCGAGTTTAGTTCCGGGAATGTTTATTGTCCCAATCCAGTTTTCTATTCCTTCAGAGACGGTGCTTTGGCCACCCCACACATCAGTAATAAATACGGTCCGGAGTCTCTTTCGTGATGCGTATACGCCAGCAGATACTCCCGCTGGTCCTCCACCGATGATTGCTAAGTCGTACATAGGGTAGTTTTTAGTAATTAGTTTTAAGTTTTCAGTAAGTTCAGAACACCTGACTTGAGTAAGATTACCAGAAAATGATTCCTTCGCAAAACAAATCAGCCCACTCACCTAAGATTTTAGTGAGAATCAAAAAAGAGCTCAGGAGAGCTCTTTTTTTGGTGATTTTTGAAAGCTACAAACTAAAACCTCACACCTAGTAGCTTGTATTTACTTCAGTTTTGATCTTCGCAAGAATGCAGGTACTGCACCCCAATCATCATCTTCAGCGTCATCGATAAGGTTTGTCGGTGAGGCAGGTGGCTCTGGAGTTTCAACACGCTTTTCTTCTACGCGAGTTTCTTTTGGTGCAGAGAACATTGGCATACTGTTGTAAATCTTTCCTTTCTTTTCGTCTGGTACACCTACGGCTTGACCATCTTGTTGGAATAGGGATTTCTTTGAAAGGGTCTCAGGGAATCCTGATGCAATAACGGTAATCTTAATCTCTCCTTTCTTCAGTTTCTCATCGCGGACAGTTCCGAAGATAATTTTCGCATTCTGATCGACTGATTCAGTAATTGTCTTCGCTGCGTCTTGGATTTCAAACATAGTGAGATCGTCTGCTCCTGCGATTGAGAAGAGCACGCCACGAGCACCAGAAATTGAAACTTCAAGAAGGGGAGAGTTGATAGCGGTTCGAGCTGCTTCTTCTGCACGTTTTTCACCGGATGCATATCCAATACCCATAAGTGCTGGTCCTGCGTTTTCCATAACTGCGCGAATATCCGCAAAGTCGATGTTAATGAGTCCAGGTGTTGTGACAAGGTCAGAGATACCTTCTACTGCTCTTCGGAGAATGTCGTCACACATGGCAAACGCGTTCTTTGCGGTAGTATCCTTATCGATAGTCGCAAGAAGACGATCGTTTGGAATGATGATGATAGCGTCGACTGATTCTCGGAGTTCTTCGATACCCTGCTCTGCAATGCGCATTCTCTGGAGACCTTCGAAGAAGAATGGTTTTGATACAACCGCTACAGTGAGGCATCCTGCTTCTTTTGCCACACGAGCAACAGCGGGAGCAGCACCAGTCCCTGTTCCGCCCCCCATTCCACAGGCAATAAATACCATGTCAGCACCCTTGATTGCTTCTTGAATTTCTTCTTTTGTTTCTTCTGCTGCGCGGCGTCCGAGATCAGGATTCATACCGGTACCAAGACCACGAGTAAGGTTCTTTCCGATGTGGATCTTCTTTTTTGCGAGAGAGTGATGGAGATCTTGCGCGTCAGTGTTTACTGAAATGAAATCAACGCCGCGAACCTTCGAGTTCACCATGTGGTTGACTGCGTTTTTTCCTGATCCACCCACTCCGATTACCTTGATCCGCGCGAATGTCTCTACTTCTGGTTTTAGCTGTGGCATAGTGGTTTTGGGGTTATGAATGAGTATGGCCATCATAGCAAAGGGCATAAAAAAGAAAACACCTTGACGGTGCTTTGCTTTTGTATCTTGCTTGGCTAATCTTGGCGTTATTTTTGCTCTCGGTCGAGATTTTCTTGATATGCCTCATCGTGTAATTTTCCAAACACTCGTGGATCTTGCAGTCTTTTTTCAATGAACCCTTCGTTTGCAATAATACTTTCTTTTAATTCTTTAATTTTAAGTTCCAATGCATTCTGATCAGCACCATACCGCTCAATGAACTCTTCCAATTCAGAATCGGGCGCTATGCGTGCATACCTCCTCATTTCTGAAATCCTTCGAGCCGTTTTTATATTATCAACGAGGATTTCAAATCCTTTTATTTTGTCTCGCAGTTCAATATTATGCGTATGGCATTTTTGTATATCATTTGCAATAGCAGTTATCTCTTCATCTCTACTGCCTGTGCTGTGGTCAATATCTTCGCGGGTCTTTTCAAGAAACTTTACTAAGTTTTTTTGCATGCCACTCGTGTAAGAATCGTCTTCTTTTTCAATGTATTGGTGGAACGGCATTTCTTTCATAAATTTGATGAGATGAGGATACTAGATAAATAAATGCTCCGGGCTCTATGGCAGAAACGGCCGGAGCCATTTTTTGAGAGTCTTCACTCCTTTTGAAACCATGGTGCCAGGGGCGCGCATGATAATTCCACCCGGGTCAGACTCAGTTTCGCTCCATCCCCACATACAGAGACCGAGCGCTACCGCAAAGAGAGAATCTTTTACTTTCCCTTTTTCTTTTTCGGGGAAATTAATGTGGGCAATTTTTGAAGGGAGCTTGAGTGACGCTTTGGCAAAATCTTCAAGAGTAAGGAGACTTGATCCGCCTCCGGTAATAATAATTCCAGCCGGAAGAAGTCCGTTCTTGCCAATCTTTTTAAGGTGCGCATCGACGAGTTCAAACATATCAGAGAGGCGAGCGGTTACAATCTCATCGAGCTTCTTTTTTGGATACGTTCCTGCAGTTACACTTCCAATTTTTATATTCTCGGCTTCTTCAAGGGGGATACGAAGGCCGAGTGCAATGTCATTTGTTATATCGGTTGAACCAATGGGGAAGACCTCGAGTGACACAGGCTTGTTGTCTTCAAATACTACAATAGAAACAGTTTCTGCGCCGATATTCGCGAGAACGCATCCAGCAATTCTCTGTGCTTTGCTGAGTGTTACGAAGCTTGCTGCGATTGGCGCTGCAATAATATCAATTACCTCAACGCCAGCTTCTTCAATAGTTTCGATGAGATCTTTGAGGTGATGTTCGAGACAGGTAATGAAGAGTGCCTTTACTTCGAGCTTCACTCCCTTCATTCCGATTGGGTGATTGCCGAGTACGTCTTTACCATCCACTCGATACTTAACCGGTATTTCATAAATGATTCTGCGATTTTGTGAGAGTGCAGGAGGGATGTCTTGGCGTGCAATCTCGAGTGCTTTTTCGGTATCGAGTTCAGATATCTCAGAGTCGCCTCGTGAGGTCATTATTGAACCATTCGAAACAATTCCAGAAAGTCCGATACCTCCAACAGAGACATATGCTTGTTTGATTTCAATGCCGGCTGTCTTTTGTGCTTGAGCGAGTGCAATCTTGAGACCGCGAGCAACTTCATTGCCGTTTATAATGTAGCCATGGCGAAGCCCTTTTGATTCCGAAAATCCAGTACCGAGGATGCGAGGGTGGAGACGACCTTCTTCTACTAACTGTTCTGCAACCACCACTTTGATTTGGTAGGTTCCGATGTCTATTCCAACTGCAATATTTCTGGCCATAGTAAATTGTATCGAATTTCCTCTGTCTCCAACTTCTTGCTCTCATTACATGAGCGGTACACCTTTTATGTTTTGACTACAAAACATTCAAGGTCTTGCGAAGTTCCAAGTATTCACTTCTCACCTCGGCTCAAGAATAAAAAGATTACTTTCTATTTTATTCGCTTTACGTCGGCAATAAAAATACAAACAAGCAAAAGAAATGCTTTGTACTCTGCATAATACAACAAAACACGGGTCAATCCCTAATGTTTTGGCCAAAAACTGGGTAAAACTATTCTAGAGTCCAAACTGTTTACAATACTTTTTCTCGAGGCGCTCCATTGCAGTGCCATGATCCATTCCTTTGAGATGAAGGAGTCCGTGTATGTAGAGAAATCCAACGAATGGAACGTATGTCTTGTCAAAATCTTTTGCTTCACTCTTTGCTTTTTTTAAGTTAAGAAATATCTCACCTTCAGTATTAGAAAGGGGAAAGGAAAGTACATTCGTTGGTTTGTCCTTTTCTCGGTATTGTCGATTGAGGTTTCGTGAACGAGTGTCACCAATAAAGACGAGAGAGAGCTCGTAATCCTTGCCTAAAATTGCCGTTTTAATCAGGGCAAAAGGCAAGCTCGGGAGCTTGCCTTTTGTGGTGTTGCGGATATCGCAGTTGATATTATCGTCGCTTCTTTTTGCCATCAGGGATAATTTTTCCAAGGCGGAGGAGATGTTCAACTTCCTTTCGGCGCCCAATGAGCTTCAAGGTCTTCTTCTTTTTTACTGATGAAGACATAGTTCGCTGTGCATACCGGATAGAGCGGATGCGAGGGAGGATGCCTGCTCCCTGGACACGCTTGGTAAACCTTCGGAGAACCGATAGGCCATTTTCGTTGCTTCCTCGCTGTACTTCTACGTTTATCATAGGGCGTTATCCTATCAAGTCTAGGGGAAATTGTAAAGTGGGTCGAAACTCGAAAATCGGATAACGAAATATGGAATTACCAAGTCGATACCGCCATCACACCTTCGGACATCAGATGTCCAAATGGGTCCAAAAGGAATTGGTATCAGTCTTCCTTTCTTGTATGTATTCTTGGTTCACCAGAGAACCCGGTGTCACTATCTTCTATAAACCACCCCTTCACCTCTCGGGGTTTTAGCTCCAAGTCTGTAATTGTTTCGATGGGTACCCACATCGGTCTATATTGATTTGACTCCTCTACTCTTTGTTGTTCGGGACCTTTTCCTAATTTCGGTTCACCACTGACATATGAACAAAGATAAAAATGGTTCTCATTGTCTCCGACTGTGAAAATATAAAGAAGCCTGTCTACTTTTACCGTAAGCGATGTTTCTTCAAGAGCTTCTCTTTCAACCGCTTCTTCTATAGTTTCATTATCCTCCTTTCCTCCACCAGGAAACACGTAGTATTCTTTTTCCTCAAATTTTCTCCACAGTAAAAGCATCTTACCTTGATGAACAATGACTGCTCCTGCGCGTACTCTTTTCATGGTAGTAAAGTTTGTGATTTTCGTCTTTCGACATCCGATTTTCGACCTACTTGAGCTTCTTCAGGTACGTTACGAGGTCACAAAGTGGGACACTTTCCTGGACGCGAGTGTCAGCGTCTCGCACTACCACACACTCTTCTGAGGCCTCCTTTTGGCCAATGAGGAGCATATAGGGCGTCTTCATATTCTCCGCCGAGGTGAGCTGGCTTTGGAGTTTATCCTTTGCAAGGGAGTGAGCGACAAAAATCTTGGATTTCCGGAGAACTTCCAGCGCTTTGAGTGTCTTCATTTTTGCACCGAAGCCAAGCTGAACAAGGTAATAGTGCATTTTTGGTACCCCTTTTACTATTGCAGACTTCTCCTTTTTCTTGAATGAAATAGTTGCGCCGATTGCGGGAATTTCCCGTTTGAAGCCAATCTTTTTTGCGAGACGTGAGTAGCGGTATCCATTTGCAAGCAAAGTTTTTCCATCATCAGTGCGAATTTCAAAGAGTGTGTGAGAACAAAAAGTTGGTGAACCAATGAGTGTTGGTGCGATGGTGTACGGAATATCAAATGACTCAATGTACTCAATAACTTCTTTGAAATGGGTACGAGAATTTTCGGAAAGGAATGAGAGTGATTTTGGAGTCTCGCCAGGCACTTTGTCGGCTTTGAGCTCTGGAGATCTCACAATTTCAAAAATATCACGTTTAATTGCCTTGCGGAGATCTGCGGTCATGTTGTTTACGTTCTTACGAACATAGGTACCAATCATGCGTTCAAAATCTCCAACAGATTCTTTGTCACCAAGACTATTAATATGAATGGTGAGATTTTTGAATCCTTCGTCATCCAAAATAGAAAGAGCGGTACGAATGAGAATTGCTTCAGCAGAACTATTGGTTAGTCCAAGAATTTCGAGACCGAGCGTCGTTTCGGTGCTACTTCTCTTGTGATCACTTCCAGGAAGTGGTTTTTTGAATGCTACAAGAACGGGAGGAGGGAGCGCGTCCCATTTCCAGTCGACATAGGTGCGAAGGATCGCAGCCTTCTCTATTACATCGTGATTAAAGGGCCACTCCAGTTTGGTGCGAGGATGGTCCGCAAGTGGGTCCTTTATTGTCTTCTGCTTCGCAATGTCTTCCTTGGTAATTTCAGGGCTTTGGATTGGAGTAAAACCAAAATAGGCGGCAGTCAGGAGGTGAGAATCGAATTCTTTGAGAGCGAAACTTTTTTCACTCTTTTCTTTTACTGGCTGTTTTATTGGTGCCTGGTGTTTGAACATGTGACAAACGAATTACTTGGTAAACAACATTCTCTTATCCCCAGGGAATGCACTCGCAGAACTAATCGGGAAGAGTCGTAAGATTGGTCGGCCCACAATATCTTTGGTTGGTACCGGTCCCCAATAGCGTGAGTCGGCACTGCCGAGTCTGTTGTCCCCCATAACGAAATACTCGCCACTATCGAGCGTCATTTCAGAAGTATCTTTCTTTGGGAACGCTACATATGGCTCATCGAGTACAAATCCTGCCTTGTTCTCCGCATTTACGATGGTAACTACACCATCTTTGATTTTAACCGTCTCGCCAGGAAGGCCGATAACTCGTTTTATAAAATATTTAGACTCATTTTTTGGATATTTGAAAATAAGAACCGATCCGCGCTCCGGGGTTTTGAAACGGTAGGAGAGTTGGTCAACAATAAGATATTGCGTATCGAGAAACGTTGGATCCATAGACGCGCCATTTACCACAAATGGTTGAGCAATGAACATGCGGAAGGGAATAACGATAACAACAGCAATGATGACAAATTCTATAATCTCTCGAATGAGCGATTTTGATCCGGCATCTTTTTTTTCAGAATTTTTTTGAGAAAGAAAAGAAGGTTCTGAAGTCTGAGGAGGAATATTTTTTTCTTGTGACTCTGGATTCATAAAAGATCAAAAAAGTTTTTTATTAGATAGATTGTAGTACACATTCATGTTTGACAGCAAGGGCTCATTCGGGTTGCTTTGAGGGGAACGAATATTTTCGTGCTCGAAAATTTCAGAGACTCGCGCCGCCGCGCTCCGTAGTCTCCTCAAAGCAATCCTCATTCGCTAACGGAGATGCAAATGCTGCCGTATATAAACTAAAATTTGGAATATGCAGAATTCTGGTACACTTATGAATATGTATTACATTGTTGGACTTGGAAATCCGGGAGAAGAATATGAAAATACTCGGCACAATACGGG
>JBKJKY010000085.1:0-28917 GCA_046597175.1 Parcubacteria group bacterium | reverse complement strand
AAACCAGTATGTACAGTATGTAGCGGACAGGCGCCTCGAAGAGCTTGGACTACCAAAGTACTACAATGCAACAAACCCAGCAAAGTGGATGAGTACTGCAACGGATGTGTATGAGCTGGTAAACTTCTTCGAAGCACAAAATACCAGTTACGAAGTAGATGGTGGGGGACATGAGAAGAAGAAAGAAACGGTAACTCCAGTGTCGGAATAGTTGCTGAATAAAAGGGTATAGCTAAGGGGTGATAGCTTTTAGTTTAAATACAAAAAAACACCTCGCCGTACGGCGAGGTGTTTTTTTGTAAGTTATTTGTTATGTGTTGTTTCCCCCAATCAAAAAGGCGCACGCGGGATTGCGTGCGCCTTGGATACAAGACTCAATTTCTCGTGTCATGCGGGTGCAATCAGGTACTTGATTGCAATCATCCCCATGAACATGGCAATTGCTGTCATTGATGCCCGCATGCTCCTTGAGTCATCAACAGAGCCTGCTGATACAGCACACATCCAAATACCACAGATTAAAAACAGAAATGCCGTTATTCCCAAGAGCATATTAAGTGTATCCATCGAAGTCTCTGGGTAATCCCAAGTGTGAGGATAGGTGAACTACTGGTTATATTATATCATGCATTAAATTAAAAAGCAAGTATTAAAAGCTATCACCTACAACCTATAACCTAAAAGCTCTCCCTCAAAATCTTTGCTATACTTAAACTCAATTATTATTGAATATAAATTTATATGAGTGATACAAAAGTACGGGTAGCAATCAACGGAGCTGGCAGAATCGGCAGAGCATTCCTTAAAATCGCACATAGTAGACCAGAAGTCGAAATCGTAGCGATGAATGATCTTGGTGATATTGATAACATTGCGTACCTTCTCAAGTATGACTCTGTGTACGGCGTGAACCCCTCTGTTATTTCAGTCAGTGACGATAAGAAAAAAATCATTGTCGATGGTGCAGAAATTGCATTCGTCAGTGAGAAAGACCCTGTAAACCTCCCATGGAAAGCAATGAACGTAGATGTTGTTGTGGAGTCAACAGGATTCTTCACCTCGTATGCTACGGCAAAGGCACACCTGGACGCTGGTGCACGAAAGGTAGTAGTGACTGCTCCAATGAAAGACGAGCCAATTGCAGGCATTGAAGGCGCTACGGTCCTCATGGGTGTGAACGAAGACAAACTCGCTACCTGCCAGATCACCTCAAACGCTTCGTGTACGACGAATGCAAGCTCACCACTCATTGCAATCTTAGATGAAGCAGTCGGTATCGAAAAGGCTGCCCTCAATACTACCCATGGATACACGGGAACTCAGGCAATCGTTGATGGTCCGTCAAAGAAAGGATACCGCGAAGGGCGCGCTGCGGCGGCAAACATCGTGCCATCATCTACCGGTGCTGCTATTGCGGTGACAAAGGCATTTACTCAGCTCACCGGTCTCTTTGATGGTATCTCAATGCGCGTACCGGTTATCGCTGGATCTATTGTTGATGTAACCTTCATCTCAAAGAAAAACACTACAGTAGAAGAAGTAAACGGAGCACTCAAAAAAGCTGCGGGGGATCCGCGTTGGGCAGGAGTGTTCTCTGTAACTGAAGAAGAGCTCGTTTCTACTGATATCCTCGGATCACGATTTGGCTCTATTGCAGACCTCTCACTCACTCGCGTGATTGGAGGAAACCTTGTAAAGGTACTCGCATGGTACGACAACGAAATGGGGTATACTTACACTCTCGTTGACCATGTGGTGAAGACGGGGACAAATAAGTAAATGAAAAAACTTTTGCTTTTTCTCGAGTTAGTTTCGGTCACGGGAGGTTTGGTATGCTTATTTTTGAACAAGATTCTCTTCGGAGCGGGAGCCTTGGTATTGGCGACTCTTATCTATTTTATTCTCCCTAAAACTACATCTCAAAGTGCTGAGCATATCCAAATTTCAAAATCATCTTCCTCGTCTATTGCGGTAGTAAGTGGATGCTCATAGTTTTGAGTCCGTTACTTCTCTTGTACAGCCTTGGAGAAGGTTTTGGTGCACATGTGGGATTTGAAAATATTCTCGGAGCCGCATTCATATCCCTCATTGTGGGGCTCGGTCTACGAGCTGTTGGTAAAACGTCTAATACGAAATAATTCTTGTATGAAAAATTTCAACGTTCTCAAAACATTTCTGTGCTTTGAATTCGAAGTTATAGTTCTCCCAGTGGTAACAGCAATTATCACTGGTATGTACAATATTAATCACGGAAGAGGATTTGCAGATTCATTCGCTAGCAACTCTCAGTCAACATGGTCAGCAACGTATGCTTTTTTATTTGTAGGGACAATAGGTTTTATTCTGCATTTTCTTTTAACCAAATGGAGATTAAAAAGAGGGGAGGAAGAATCAACATTTTCTTTTCATTTCTTTGCTGCAGCTTCCATTCTTGTGAGTGCTTTTGTTATTGAACTTTCTGGATTGTAAAGCAGAAGATACTGTGTATGCGTGTTTCTAGGCATTTGGTATAATAAATTCGATGAAAATCTATATAGGAACTGATCACGCGGGACTTGCGCAAAAAGAAAAAATTGCGAGCTTTTTGCGTGAGAGTGGATATGAGGTAATTGATCAAGGTGCACATGAATATGACGAAAATGATGACTTTCCCGATTTCGTCATTCCTGTTGCTCGGGAAGTCTCGCGTAATCCGCAAGGAGTGAGGGGGATAGTGCTTGGTGGTTCAGGACAGGGCGAGGCAATTGTCGCCAATCGCTTCCCACGGGTGCGGGCCGCAGTCTTTTACGGACACGCATACTCGCTCACGAATAATGTTTCAAACCTCCAGCTGACACGGGAGCATAATGATTCAAACATTCTTGCGATTGGTTCACGCTTTGTTACAGACGATGATGCGCTCGAAGCGGTACGTCAGTGGCTCGATATGCCTTTTTCAAATGGTGAGCGTCATAAACGACGTCTTAATAAGATAGAGCGAGCACATGACTAATAATAAAATTACTAATATTTTATTACAGGTAGTATTCGGCACGCTTTTTTTGTTTTCAATGATAAATATTGTGCTAATTGTGAGCAGTAAAAGAACTTTTTTAGAAAGTTTTTCGTTGTATGGTTCAATAGTACTCTTTGGGATTATTAGTATATTAGTGAGCAGAAATAATATTAAGCAGATAGAAAAAAAGAACACATGTGTTGTTGGCATAATTATATTCTGTTTACTTGTATCCGCACTTTCATTTATGGTCGGACCAAGTTGTGTTTATAAAATACCAAATAGTACAAGAAGTAGAAGATGTGATCCTATTAGAACAACTCAGTTATTTTATAGTACTGTAATAACATGATTGAAGTAATACCCGCCATAATCCCAAAGACATTTTCAGAGCTCAATCAAAAGCTCTCGCTTGTTGTGGGGATTGCTTCGGTTGTACAAATTGATGTGGAAGATGGGAAGTTCACTCCTGATAAGACCTGGCCGAATATTCAAAACCCCGATGTCGATTTTGTAAAAATTATTCGAGAAGAAGAAGCTTTCCCCTACATTGAAGATGTTGAGTTTGAGGTGCATCTTATGGTGGCAGATCCACTCACCTACGTTCAGCCGTGGGTTTCTGCTGGAGCAAAACGAATCATTGTCCACATAGAATCTTTTGAAAACACCGAGAAAGCAAGGATGTTCGTTCAAGATTTCAATGATCAGTACGGCGGTGATGGGTCCTTTCTTGCGGTGGAACTCGGAATCGCAATCAATATCGGTACCCCAATTGAAGTATTGTCTGACATTATTCCCGAAGTGGACTTTGTTCAATGCATGGGGATTGCAGTGGATGGAAGTCAGGGTCAGTTGTTCGACCCGCGAGTGATTGACACGGTTTCAACCCTCCGTGAGATATACCCCGAGCTCATTATCAGTGTTGATGGGGGGATTACTGTTGAGACAGGGCAAAAAGTAGTTTCTGCGGGGGCAGACAGGCTTGTCGTTGGCTCTACCATTTTTCGCAGTAATGATATCCTCGGCACCATCGAAACGTTAGAAAATTTGGTATAATGAAACCACTATACATAGTTAATTATAATAATATGAACCCTATCGAAAATCATGTAAGAAATTTGTCACTAAGGCAACTCGGAACCCGCTTCTTGATATCAGGATTTCTTGTGTACGGATTTGGAACCCTTATCTCACTCATCGCAAGCCCGTTTGAATGTAGTGCATTTGCAAGTGGTGGATGTCTTACAAAAGGATTTATTACCATTGCAACTGCAATAGCGGTTGGGCTTGTGTTTGCCGGTGTAGAATGCCTTTCATCACTCGATGAGGAGATTGAGGTAGTGCTTTCAAAGAAACACATCGTACTTGTCATGATTGCCGGAGTTATTACCTCATTTGTGCCAGCGCTCATTGTCCGTCTGGTTTCTAATTTTATTAGTTAAATTTACCACTATGGATATCATGAATAATTCAAATGAAGCTAGGGCGAGTGATCACCTCCACGCGAATATCGCCATTGTAATTGGTGTGTTTGTCGGCATTATCACACCATATCTTTTAACGGTGTCTGTTTTTAATAGTGATTTCGCCCTGTCTCCATTCCGTGATGCCTTGTTTTGGTCTGGATTCCCAGTCCTTTCTTTCCTTGGAGTTATTCTGAGTACATGGGGAATCGCAAAACTTCTTAAGGAGCGCAAAATAAAACATGCAGAGCTTTACACTCCGTCAGCAGTTCTTATTGCCGCGATTCTCTTTATTGTATTCTCACTTATTTCTCCCTATCTCATCCTATTCTTCGCGTCACTCAGTAACTCATAGCTTGCATTCTTCTCCTGCGCGACATTCATGGAAACCCTGACTGACAAAAAAATACAAGAACTCGAAATCACTGCAAATAGCATTCGTGAGTCGATTATAGAAATGCTCCTTGAAGCAAAGAGTGGTCACACAGCGGGGCCTCTTGGTATGGCAGATATTTTTACACTTCTGTATTTCCACGTACTTCGTCATGACCCAAAAAATCCTAAGATGGCAGAGCGTGATCGTCTCATCCTTTCAAATGGACACATTTGTCCAGTTCTCTATGCGACAATGGCACATGCAGGGTATTTTCCTGTAGAGGAACTTCAAACCCTTCGTAAGTTTGGTACGAGGCTCCAAGGTCATCCGCACCGTGAATGGTTGCCAAGCTTAGAAAATTCCTCAGGACCACTCGGTTCGGGTCTTTCGCAAGCGGTAGGAATGGCACTTGCTGATCGAATTGATAGTGGGCGCACATCGAGCAAATATTTCTATTGTCTCCTTGGTGACGGAGAGCTCAACGAAGGACAAAACTGGGAAGCAATTATGCTCGGCGGAAAAGAAAAACTCCATAACCTCGTAGCAATCGTTGATCGCAATAACATCCAGATTGATGGATTCACTGAGGACATTATGCCGCTCGATTCTCTCAAGGCTAAGTGGGAGGCGTTTAACTGGCACGTTATCGAATGTTCAGGGCATGATTTCACTACGCTTAACGAAGCATTCCGTGAAGCAAAAGGAGTGTTCGAACGACCGACGGTTATTATCGCACATACAATTCCCGGCAAAGGGGTGAAAGAGTTTGAGAGGATGTACGAATGGCACGGGAAAGCGCCAAATAAAGAAGAGGCAGATATGGCCCTCAAGGAACTTCGAACACTCGGAGGGAAAATAATGAGTGAACATGAATAGTATGCTTAAAAAAATATCAATAGTATTAGTCGTTTACATTATTGTTAGTTTTATTTTTTCGGACGTCTTAACTAATAATACAAATGAGGCAGTCTGGCTCTTTTTCATACTCCCTTTTAAATTAAGTCGCTTCGCAATTGGAGGATTGTTCTTTTTCGAGTTAATCAAATTAATAGTAAAAAAAATAGCAGGAAATCAGGATGAAAGTATAAAATCTAGTCAAACATATAAAAGCCCAATATATCTTCTTAAAAATCTACTTCTAACATTGATAATGATATTTGGAAGTTATTCGCAACATCTTCTCTACAAGTTTAAAATTATTCCAGATGGATTCGTTGGAAAGTTTGTTGGGTTTATTTTGGGCCTTGTATTTTCATTAGGAACTGTTTTGGTAACAGGAATATTTTTGTATAACTTATTTTATTTTATATTGAAGATACTTAAAAAGACTATTTCAAATCCCAATAAAATTGATGAGCCCATTCCCCAGACTAGTGAAACTAATTGGACAGATATTTTGTTAAAAATATCTGTTTTAACTCTAATTGGTGTTCTTTTTGTAGGATATGTTCTGTACAATTTAGCGAGAGCATTTTAATAAAATGATTTTCCTCAATCACAAAACTTTTGATGCCGATGTAGAACACGTAACAATCCGAAAAGGTTGGAGCGCGAATACATGTGGCATTCCAAAACTGGAGACAGATGTGCCGAGGTGAAGTTGTGGAATTTTTCAGCAGAAAATATCAGTGACTTGGTGAGCTAAAACTTTTCAAAAACATTATGATAAATATACAAGCAAAACTTAATAGTAAATTATTTGATAACGATATCGAGCAAGAACCTATAAGAAAAGGTTTTGGTCAGGGTCTTCTTATCGCTGGTGAAGCTGACAAGAACGTTGTGGGGCTCTGTGCTGATCTTACTGAGTCGACACAAATGCACCTTTTTAAGAACAAATTTCCTGAGCGCTTTGTTGAGATAGGGGTAGCTGAGCAAAATCTTGCTTCAGTTGCGTCCGGAATGGCAGCGATGGGGAAGATCCCGTTCATCTCATCATATGCAATGTTTTCCCCAGGGAGAAATTGGGAACAAATTCGTACTACGATTTGTTATAACAACGTACCAGTAAAAATTGCTGGCTCACATGCAGGAATTTCAGTTGGTCCCGATGGAGGAACTCACCAAGCAATTGAAGACATTGCTCTGACTCGAATCATTCCGCGCATGGTAGTTATTTCTCCCTGTGACGCGATTGAAGCGAAGAAAGCGACCATTGCTGCGGCAAAAACAAATACCCCAGTCTACCTTCGTCTCGCTCGCGAAAAAACTCCGATTATCACGACAGAAGAGACTCCATTTGAAATTGGAAAGGCACAAATTTTCCGCGATAGTGAGAGTCCAAAAGTCGCTATCATTGCAACTGGTGCACTCCTTTATAAAGCACTCAAAGCTGCAGATTTACTTTCAAAAGAAGGAATAGAAACAATTGTGGTCAACTTGTCCACCATTAAACCGCTTGATACAGAGACTATTCTTGCTGTGGCAAAAAGAGCAGGGAAGGTTGTGACTGTAGAGGAACACCAAGCAGCGGGTGGAATGGGATCAGCTGTAGCAGAATTCCTTGCACAGAATTACCCTGTCCCTATTGAATTTATTGGAGTGAAAGATCAGTTTGGACAATCAGGAACTCCCGATGAACTCATTGAGCACTACGGTATGGGAGAATCTCACATCGAAGATGCAGTAAGACGTATCATTTCACGCTAATATTGTGAATCTCGACGAAGAATACAAAAATATAAATCCTGACATTAACGATTTTTCACAGCAGGTAGAAACCCTTCTCCGAACACGCGAGCTCAATAAGTTTCGTATTAGTTTCATTGAAAAAATCACCATTCTCATCATCTCTGCGTTTGGTCTTATCGCCGCACTTGCTTGGGATGAAGCTTTTAAGGAATTATTCCTTTCAATTTTTCAAAATCTAAATGCTCTGCAAGAAAAATTTCTTTACGCAAGTATCATTACTGTTCTTGCGGTGACTATTTCAATCGTACTTAGTAAAGTTATTTTGAAGAAAGAGTAAGGAAGGTGCCTGTTAAAATAAGAAAAACTCTGGAGTGAGAAAAAACTTATTAACATACTCCGCTATCGCTGAGTATGTTAATAAGTTTGCAATCCTAAACCAAGTATAGTTTCCTTCAGTCTTTCATTTGTACCTCCCTCTTTTCAACATAAAGGCCCGCCACGACCCAAAAGCCCCGCCGTACGGCGGGGCTTTTGGGTTCACTTTGTATTGCGAAAGCTCTACGCTAAAACCTGTAACCCCTAAGCTAGCTTCTGTGCTTTGTAATTCTCCGGTGCATTCTTGAGATATTCCTCAAGTTTTTCCCGAGTAAGAAGACCTTCTTGAGCTCCGACATGTTGTACTACAGACATTGAATTGATTGGCCCCCACGAAAGTGCTTGCCCGATGTCCATGCCAAACGCAAGAGCTGCGGTAAAGGTAGACGCAAATGCATCTCCAGCTCCTGTTCGTTCAACCGGGCTACTTGGGTCTGGGTACGTTGGCATAAACCACGTTCCTTGTTCACTCTGTGCATGTGCCCCTCTTGGTCCATCGGTGATTACTACTATGTTTGGTCCGAGCGCCCGAAGTCCCCCGAGAAGTTCGGCAATTGGTGCATCATCACTGGTGCCAAGTATCTCATGCGCCTCTTCTACGTTACAAAACATAAGTTCTGCGCTCGAGTAGAGCTTTGCGAGCTTCTCTTTCCCAAGCTTGATTTCATTTTTCCCGGGCTGGAATGCAAGTTTAATATTTGGGTGTGCCCCAACATACTCTGCAACGGTATTATGGAACGGAAATGCATTTTCACTTACCGAACTAAAGTAGAGCCACTTCGGTTCTCCAATGTCTGGCAATTTGTATGGATATGTCTCGTGTTTGATGAGAATCGTTCTTTCAGACCCATACCAGAGTACGTAATGGTAGTTTGTTTTTGCATCCGGGTGTGTTTGTATGAACTCAGTACTCACTCCTTCTTTTGAAAATGAATCAATACAATCTTTTCCATACTGGTCACCGCCGACATTGGTGATAATAGCGGTCTTAAGGCCCAGACGTGAAGCGGACACTCCACCGTTCGGTGCATTTCCTACTGCATTTATGACGTGTACTTCTTCATACGGAACTTTTTCCGCAAAGGGGAGGCAGATTTTGTAATCCTTATGGCCTGGCTCTCCGACCACCTCTGCTCCTGATCCATCACCGAGTTTTATAAAAGCATCAATAACTGTGTCGCCAATAGCGATAAAATCATATTGTGTATTCATGTCAGTCAGTATACCAAATAGCCTTTAAATCAGTAATCCAGGGTGGGAATCAGAATTCGTTACTTCTGTATGCTAAAATAATAGGTAATATTAATAAGCAAAAACTGAATGAAAACTTTACGAGAATACGTACACGATGCAGACAAACGGGGAGTAGCAATTGGACACTTTAATATTTCTAACCTCGAGGCGCTTTGGGCAATCTACAGTGCTGCAAAAAATCTTGACCTCCCTGTAATTGTCGGAGTTTCAGAAGGGGAAGAAGATTTCGTTGGTACTGAGCAAGCCGTCGCTCTCGTAAAAAGTTTTCGCGAAACCTACAACTACCCAATATTTCTGAACGCTGATCATCACTATTCTTTCGAGCGAGTAAAAAAAGCAATTGATGCTGGTTTCGACGCAGTTATTATCGATGCCGTCACGCTTCCAATCGAAGAGAATATTGCTCTGACAAAAAAGTGTGTCGAGTATGCTCGAAAAGTTACCGCAGAAACAGGGAGAGACATTTTGGTAGAAGCGGAGATCGGCTTCATTGGCAAATCTTCAAAGGTGCTTGATGAAATTCCCGAAGGTGTATCAGAAGCAACAATGACTACACCTGAAGATGCAAAAGCATTCGTTGACGCGACTGGTGTTGATATGCTCGCACCATCTATTGGCAACATCCACGGCATTGTTCGCTCAGGTAATCCACGTCTCCACCCAGAGCGCGTGAAAGCAATTCGCGAGGCAACCGGTGTACCACTCGTTCTCCATGGCGGATCAGGAACGATGAGTGAGGATTTTTTGAGCTGTATTAAGGAAGGTGTTGATATCGTGCATATCAATACCGAAATCCGAGTAGCATTCCGTGATGCACTCAAAAAAACCCTTGCAGAAGATCCTGATGAAGTGGCGCCGTACAAATTCTTAAAGGGAGGGCGCGACGCGATGCAAGCGGTTATAGAAGCGCGTCTTAAACTATTTAATAATCTTTAGTTCAGTATCAATGAGTCTTGAAACATCGCTTCGCGAAACAATGAAGGGGGAAGTACTCTCTGACCCCAAAACCCTGACTGCGTATAGTCATGACGCAAGCCTCTGCGAAGTTATGCCAAAAGTCGTAGGGTATCCAAAAAATTCTGAAGATATCCAGGCTGTTGTCCGGTATGTAGCGGAACACAAAAAAGAAGACCAAGGGCTATCAATCGCAGTTCGTTCTGCGGGGACCTGTATGGCAGGAGGATCACTTTCGGAGTCGATTGTTCTTGATGTGATGCGTTATATGCACGGCGTGGAATCAATTCGCAACAAAACTGCTGTGGTGCTTCCCGGGACATTCTATCGAGACTTTGAAGTGGAGACACTGAAGCGCAATATGATTTTGCCATGCTACACCGCATCAAAAAATATTTGTGCAATTGGCGGGATGATTGGGAATAACTGTGCGGGTGAAAAAACGCTTCGCTATGGAAAGATGGAGAATTTCATCGAATCCCTTCAGGTAATTTTTGCAGATGGAAAAGAATATACCGTAAAACCTCTTACGAAGGCTGAGCTCAATAGCAAAATTGCGCAAGGAGATTACGAAGGCAATATTTACAAAGGAATTTGGGAAATTGTTTCTCAAAATAAAGATCTACTTGCGAAAGCGAAACCAAAAGTTTCAAAAAACTCAGCAGGATATTATTTGTGGAATGTATGGGATGAGCAAACACAAATGTTTGACCTCACAAAGCTCATTGTTGGCTCACAAGGAACTCTCGGTATCGTAACGAAGGCAAATCTGCGTCTCGTGCCTGTCCAGTCAAAATCAAAACTGTTTGTAATTTTTCTTCGAGACCTCACTCGTCTTAGTGAGCTCGTCAATAAAGTTCTTGAACTAAATCCAGAGAGTCTTGAGTCGTATGATGATGCAACCATGAAGCTTGCAGTGAAGTTCTTCCCGGAGATGCTCCGCACAATGAAAGCATCAAATTTTCTCAAACTCATTTTTAGCTTCATTCCTGAGTCACTCATGATGTTGACCGGTGGGCTCCCGAAGCTTATTTTGCTTGTTGAATTTGCGGGTGATAATGAGGGAGAGATTGATAATAAAATGAAGATGCTCGAGGAAATTGTAAAACCATTTGGATTTAAAACTCATATTGCAAAAACAGCAGCGGACTCTGAAAAGTACTGGACGATTCGAAGAGAGAGTTTTAACCTCCTCCGAAAGCATGTTGCGGGTAGACGCACAGCGCCCTTCATCGATGACATCATTGTCGCGCCAGAGCATATGCCAGAGTTTTTGCCAAAGATTCGTGCGATTCTCGATAGTTACAAACTTGTTTACACTATTGCGGGTCACGCAGGGAATGGAAATTTCCACATCATTCCACTTATGGATATGAAGGATAGGAAGAATGTTGATGTCATTATGGAGGTGGGTGAAAAGGTATATGACTTAGTAGTATCCTATGGCGGCTCTATCACCGCTGAGCATAATGACGGAATTGTGCGTAGTGCGTATCTCCCGAAGATGTATACACCAGAGGTTCTGAGTCTTTTCCGTAAAACAAAGGATACATTCGACCCTATGAATATCTTCAACCCTGGAAAAAAAGTGGGTATGACCCTCGATTACTTCAAAAATCATATCGCACAGGAGTAATTTCCTGTAGTCTGATCCATGGTAATCCCGAAAGGCATTGTTAAGCATCTGTGGGCTTAGATATTGCTTTTTCTTTCTTCCTCTATATAATGACTCGTACTATGATTGAACTAAAAGCAAAGAAGAGAGACCTCTCTGAGGATCCTCGAGATTTACGAGCAGAGGGCTTTGTGCCGGCTGTATTTTATGGCAAGAAAACAGAATCAACCCCTGTTTCTGTTGCGACGGTTGATTTTATGAAGGTACTCAAAAAAGCTGGTGAATCATCAGTGGTAACCCTTGCTCATGACTCTGGAAAGATAGACGTACTCATCCATGATGTTGCATTTGACCCTGTTACCGACATGCCGATTCATGCAGACTTCTATGTATTCAACAAAGACATAAAAATCGAAGTTTCCGTACCACTTGAATTCGTTGGTGTTGCTCCTGCAGTAAAAGATCTTGGTGGTCTTTTTGTAAAAGTTCTCCATGAGCTCAAAATCGAAGCGCTTCCAGCAAACCTTCCTCACCAAATTGAGGTAGATATTTCTTCTCTCGCACAGATTGGTGACCAGGTTATTGCATCAGATCTTAAACTCCCATCAGGTGTAACCCTCATCGAAGGTGGTGATGAAGTTGTTGCGCTCGTCTCTGGTCCAAAGGCTGAAGAGGAGGAAGAAGTAGCTCCTGTTGATCTCTCTGCTATCGAAGTAGAAAAGAAAGGAAAGGAAAAGAACGCTGACGGTTCTGAAGGAGAAGCGGAAGCAGAGTAGTGGCTAGACGCTAGTGGCGAGAGTCTAGAGGTACTACTTACAACTATCTCGGTAACAAAAGACGGTCTCATCCGTCTTTTGTTCTATATGAGAGATGAATATTGCCCTAAAATAGGCTAAAATGGATAGCACTGCTTGTTATTATATGAAATTACTTTTACGCACTTTGCCATTTTTTGTTCTCGCAGTCCTTCTCCTCGGGCTATTTGTGCTACCCATCGCTACATACGCTCAAATTTCTGGCACTACTGATGCGCAACAAGCCCAACTCCAAAAAGAATACGACGCACTTCAAACAGAAATAGGTCAATGGCAACAAGTGCTCGATGACACACGGAAGAAGGCAGGTACTATTACTGGTGATATTTCTGCGCTGAGTGCAAAGATAAAGGAGGCTGAACTCATGATTAAGGCAAAAAATATTGCCATCTCTCAGCTTGGAACTCAGATCAGTGAAAAGAATAAGAAGATAGGCACTCTTGATACCAAAATAACCAAAGGGAAGGAGTCTCTCGCTCAGCTCCTTCGAAAGACCAATGAAATAGACTCATACTCACTCGTTGAGATGGTTTTGGCGAATAAAAATATCTCAGAATTTTTTCTCGACTTGGACTCGTATGATTCTATTAAAAAAGCGATGAGAGAGCACTTTACTGTAGTAAGAGAAGCGAAAGCAAGTACCGAAGCGGAAAAAGCCCAGCTTGACGCCAAAAAGAATCAAGAAGCTGATGCGAAATATGTGGTAGAAACTCGAAAGAAAACCATTGCTCAGAGTGAAGCAGAAAAGAAAAAACTTCTTAGTATTACTAAAAACGAGGAAAAACAATATCAAACAGTCCTAGCTGATAGACAAAAGAAAGCAGCGCAAATTCGTGCAGCACTCTTTAGACTTCGCGATAGTGCAGGGATTTCATTCGGAGATGCTCTCGTATATGCAAACAACGCATCAAGTAAAACAGGAGTTCGGGCAGCCCTTATCTTGGCGATTTTGACCCAAGAATCTGACCTTGGGAAAAACCAAGGTTCTTGTATTGTGACAGACTTAGCAACGGGAAATGGGGTAGGAAAAAATACGGGAAATCCTTTCGAGCAAATCATGAAAGCTCCACGTGACACGGTACCATTTGCTTCGATTACTGCGCGCCTTGGTCGTGATCCAAAGATTACTCCAGTCTCATGTCCGCCAGCTGCAAAGTACACTGCAGGTCGCGGTTTTGGTGGGGGAATGGGACCATCACAATTTATTCCCTCAACATGGGAGACACTCAAGAATGAACTTGCACCACTCGTTGGTGTGTCTGCTGATCAGGTTGACCCATGGAATCCAGAGCACTCATTTATTGCAACTGCAATGTATATGTCCGACCGTGGTGCAGCCGGCGGAGGATTCAGTGCCGAGCGAAATGCTGCGTGCAAATATTATTCAGGGGCGTCATGTCAGCCAGGAAGAAAGCCAGCGAATGTATTTTATGGTGACCAAGTAATGGAAAAAGCAGCGAGTATCCAGACTAATATTGATTTCCTCAAAGGCATCTAAAAAAGTTTTAAGTTTTAAGTTGAAAGTTTTAAGCCAAATACTAAAACAAGAAAATAACCACCACCCACTAAAAAAGTCCTCCGCAGAGGGCTTTTTTAGTGGGTCAGGGAAGATTATTCAAATTACTTGACTTTTATACAAAAGGGTGTATAGTATATAGACGGTTGGTTAAACCCCAGTCAGCCGTACGGCGACAATCTGTCGCGGTGAACATAAAGAGAGGGGATCGTTAGGTCGCAGGACGAGCTCCCCGGCTCTAGTTGTAATCGCAGGGGGCATCGGGCCCGGTGCGTAGTAAAAAATAGTTCGTAGTGGTTCTCGTTGTTCGTAGGTAAAAAAGTTGTTCGTCGTTGTACTCTTGTCGCCAAATCGCCAATTAACAAATTCGGCGGACGGCCACGAGAGGTAAGGCGTCAGACCATTCACGACGCCTGAACCACCTGGTCCCTCTCACCGCAGAGTGTAATCCATCGCGATTCACATGTTGGTGAGAGGTGAACCAGTTCCTGCGTCATTCAGACGCGGTGTGTACAACTCGTTCGTCGGCACCCCTGCCCAAAGACATGTTGTCTCTGGGCAGGGGAAGGCCCCGCTCTTTCCGTAGCTTCGGCTACAACCACTCACTTGAGTGCAACCGATCCATTTGGATGCGGTTTTTTTGTGCCTAAATTTTTCAACTTCGCACCTAAATCACTTGGCGGTTTAACCGCCAAGTGATTTGATTTTAAGCATGCGGTATGGCATTGTCTTCTCAGAAAACGTTCTCACTTCATTCACAGGAGATCACCGTGCAATCTCAGCAAAGTGCTACATTCGTTCTTTCCGGTCCATCTGGTTCTGGAAAAGGTTCTACAATGAAGCATGTGCGGATCCTTAATCCGAATGTGTGCGTTCCTGTTTCTCACACTACTCGTTTACAGAGGAATGGTGAAGTAGATGGTGAACATTACCACTTTGTTTCTGCTGTCACTTTTGGAGACATGTGCAATCGTGGTATGTTCGTTGAATGGGCACCCGTCCATGAGCATTTTTATGGCACCAGCATCGAGTCGCTTGAAGTCGCTCGTGCCAGCTCAGGGATCGTTGTTCTTGAAATCGACGTGCAAGGGGCACTATACATCAAAGAAAAGTATCCAGACGTTCAGACCGTGTTCCTTCTGCCACCCAGTCGTGATGAACTTGAACAGAGACTTCGGGGCAGGAGAACTGATTCTGATGAGATTGTCCGTAAACGCCTTTTGAATGCCCCTGGTGAAATTCTCGAAGCGCAGAAATTCGACTGGTGGTTTGTCAATCGACATGTTGAGCAGTCGGCATCTGACTTCTTAAACCTCATAGGGTTTCTTATGGCGAAGGAAGATGTTTTTGATGAGGGGTTTAGAAGTCAGGCCGTATACAATAGTGTACTTAGGACTTTTTTCTCCTAGGGCACGAAACCCCGCAAATTCGACAGGATTTGCGGGGTCTTGCTTTGACCTTTTTCTTCTGCTATAGTCTTTCCACTATGAAAAAAGAGATTCACCCACAATATTTTGAGAATGCCAAGATTACTTGCGCATGTGGAAACATATTTACTCTTGGGTCTACACGGGAGAGTATTGAAGTTGAAATCTGTTCAAACTGCCACCCATTCTACACAGGAAACGATAAGGTTCTCGACACTGCAGGACGCGTAGAGAAGTTCAAAACAAAGCGAGCAGCTGCAGCAAAGAAGAGTTAGATACTTCGTCAAAAGGCCTTCGCGGAGAATTCCCGAGGCCTTTTGTATTGTGTACAATAATGACAAGCATATGACCGAACAAACCCCAGAAATTAATCTCAGTAAATATAAAGATAATGTGAAAACGAGTTACCTTGCAGACTCGCTTATTGCACTTGTCGAACAAGAAAAGGAGCTCCATCACTTGCTCGAGTCGGATCCATCCATGAAAGAGATGGCACTTGAAGATTTGGCGAATGTTGAGACTCAAAAAACTGCCCTCATTGCGCAGATGGATGACATTCTTGCAGTAGAGGAAAAAGAAGAAGAATTTCCGAACGAAATTGTGCTCGAAGTCCGTGCAGGAGTTGGAGGTGAAGAGGCGGCACTTTTTGCGGAGAAACTCGCGATTATGTACAGCAAATATGCTGAGCGTCGGGGCTGGGCAGTATCTACGATTGATGTTTCAGAGAGTGCTCTCGGTGGGTACAAAGATGCATCGTTTGAAATGCGCGGGAAGGGCGTATATGAAGCACTCAGGTTTGAGACCGGAGTGCACCGCATTCAGCGTATTCCCGCTACTGAGAAGTCCGGACGAGTACATACTTCTACTGCGTCAGTTGCGATTATGCCAATTCGCAAAAAAGTGAAGTTTGAGCTGAATCCTTCTGACCTCCACATCGAAACATCTCGATCTGGCGGCAAGGGAGGGCAAAATGTAAACAAAGTTGAAACCGCAGTTCGCGTAGTGCACATTCCAACAGGTCTTGATGTGCGTTCAACCAATCAAAGAAGCCAGGGGGCGAACAAAGAAAAAGCGATGGAAATTTTGACCGCCAAGCTCCAGATGCTCAAGGAAGAACAAGAGCACAAAAAGTCCTCTGATAATCGCAATGACCAGATTGGAACCGCTGACCGATCCGAAAAGATCCGAACCTATAACATCCTGCAGGATCGCATTACTGACCACCGGATCAAGGAGTCATGGCACAATATCGAGACGATATTTGCAGGGGATTTGGACGATATAATCGCAACCTTGGCTACAAAGAGCCATGATGGAGGAGGGGAGGAAGAGTAAAAGAGTTACGTCGTGAGGTTATAGCTGGTAGCTTTTAGGAAATAGGGAAAATGAGCGAATTCCGTGTAAAAAGCCAAAAGCTTTCATTACTCTGCTAACCCCTTGCTTGATATGGTTGCACTCAAGCCCCTCTTCTGTTAGTATTTCGAACACACATTATTTTATGAAAGTAGACACAATACAGACAGACGGACAGCTAAGCGCCCTCTTTGCAGCAGGTGCGCACTTTGGTGTTATTCGTTCACGACGACACCCTTCAGCGAAGCCATACCTTTTTGGTACAAAAAATAAAATTGAAATCTTTGATCTCGAAAAGACTCATGAATCTCTCGAAAAAGCGAAGGTTTTCGTGGAGAGTATTGTAGCGGCAGGTGGCGCAATCCTTTTTGTTGGCGGAAAGAATGAAGCGCAAAAGGCAGTACTCGAAGGTGCTATGCGTGTAGGTATGCCTCTCGTTGCGGGACGATGGCTTGGAGGAACAATGACAAACTTCCCTGAAATCCGAAAGCGTATCAACAAGCTCGAAGACCTCACATCCCAAAAAGAAAAGGGTGAGCTTGTGAAATACACCAAGAAAGAGCGTCTCATGATTGATCGTGAAATCGTTCGACTCGACAAATCTTTCTCTGGTCTCACTCCTATGAAAATGCTTCCAAAGGCACTCTTCGTTATTGATCCTAAGAGAGAGCACATTGCGGTTGCTGAAGCAAAACATCTTCACATCCCTGTTATTGCACTCGCAAGTTCTGATTGTAATATGCGCGATGTAGATTACGCGATTCCTGGTAACGATGCATCACTTGCAAGTATCAAATACTTTGTTGGTGAGATTGCTTCTGCAGTAGAGGCAGGAAAAGCACAGCTTGCGGCTGGCACTAAGAAAGAAGCGTAAGAGCGTAGACTAGAGTAGCGGGAGAATAGTTTTTTGTAATTTAATTTTAAATCATGATCACTACTGAACAAGTAAAACAACTTCGAGACCGAACTGGTCTTTCTATTATGCAGTGCAAGAAAGCCCTCGAAGAAGCTGATGGTGATATGGAAAAAGCGGTTGTTATCCTTCAGAAAAAGAGTGGAGATATCGCTGAAAAGAAGTCGGATAGAACTCTCGGGTCTGGTATCGTGGCGTCATATATCCATGCTGCAGGAAAGGTGGGGGCTATTGTAGAGCTTTCGTGCGAAACAGACTTCGTATCAAAAAACGAAGAGTTCCAAAAGATTGCATACGATATCGCTATGCAGGTTGCTGCGAGTGATCCGCAATTCCTTAAAATGGAAGATATTGATGAAGAAGCACGAAAAACTGCAACAGAAGTGTTCGCTGCAGAAGTAGAAGGGAAGCCTGAGGAACTCAAAGCAAAAATTCTTGAAGGAAAGCTCCAGGCATACTTTGGTGAGAAGACTCTCTACGAACAAAATTTCATTAAGAATCCTGACATGAAGATCAAAGATTTGATTTCAGGGGCAGTGCAGAAGTTCGGTGAACGCACTGAGATTCGTCGGTTCGTTCGATTCTCAACAGTAGCTTAAATTATGATCACTATTTACCTGTTCACCATTTCATTTTGTGTGGTGTTTGGAATGCTCTTCCTTAAGGTATTTGAGAACCGCCGAAAAAAGCTGACGAAACTTAGTGTATGGTTCTCATCATACGACGAAAGTACGCGAAATCGTCTTGAGTCCGTTGCGCATTCTTCTCAAGATATATCTGCTAAAATGCAGGTATTGTATAGAGAAAAGCTTCCTCAGCAAACAAAATACTTCTTTCTTCTGGTCAAAAAGGGTGTTGTCGAGAAGTATCAGTCACTCATCCTGAATTCAAGAGGGAGTCGCAATTTGCGGACAGGGGATGCATCAGCATTTCTCAAAGATATTGCAAAACATAAGAAGGAAAATGGGGGAGGACGAATTGAGGACAATGTGATAGAGTAGTTTTCGGGTAATTATTGCCACCTCACGCTGTTTTGGTAGGTATGAGATGTGAGAGTCTGTAAGTAATTTTTAAGTGTTCAGTGCCCCTTATGCTGTTTTGGTAGGTATGAGAGGAGGGTCAGTTTGTAAGTAAGTGTTCAGTGCCACCTTAGCTCAGTTGGTAGAGCAGCTGTTTTGTAAACAGCAGGTCGTCAGTTCAAGCCTGACAGGTGGCTCAACAAAATCTCCCGCAAGGGAGATTTTTATATAAGCCATCTGTCAGGCGTAGCCTGAGAGGTGAAATCGGGGTAGGGGCCCCGATTGCAAGACTCATTGAGAACTTTTGTAATCAAAAGATCCAATGAGTGGACAGCCTCTGCAAGAGGGCTAAGGAATTTTTTTGTTATACTAACAAAATGAAATCTGAAAAAAATACTGAAGGGGCATTTATATGGATCGTTGGTATTCTTCAAAAACATAAAATTCCTTTCCAAATCTCAGGTGGTTTTGCCGCAAAGCAGTACGGTGCTGACCGCGATATTAACGATATTGATATCGGAATTCATGATAATGATTTTCAAAAAATCTTACCTGAAATCCGAGAACATCTAATCTATGGACCGGAACATTATCATGATGACACATGGGATCTGCAGCTCATGACTCTTAAGTACGAAAATCAAAAAATTGATATTGCAGGGAGGGATGGAATTCAGTTCTTTGATAAAACAACCAACATGTGGGTTCCTGGGCATAGGGATTTGACTCGATGTGAGTATAAAAATATATATGGGATAATGGTACCCGTTATTCCTAAAGATTCTTTGATTGAGTACAAGAAAAAAATTATGAGAGAAGTAGACAAATTTGATATTAAAGCTTTAGAAAGTTAATTTTCTTGTTTTAGTCTAGTCAGCTCTCCCTTCCAAACCCCACCTTTTTCTGGTATTGTAGTATTTCTACCGACATCTCCCTAGTCTTTATGAAAGCCTATTCAAACTATCAATCTACACCTTATTTTCGCGTTGGGAGAGCTTCAGACCTCACAGGAGGCGACCGTGTCCTCTATCGATTCTTAGAAATCCTTCCTGGTTTGCTTTCTTGGTCTACCATACTCGGCACCGTTGTGCTTTCATATTACGCACCAGTCGCTGCTGCATACTTTATCATCGCGTTTGACCTCTACTGGCTTCTCAAGAATGTCTATCTCTCAATTCATCTTCGCCATAATTGGAAACGAATTCAACACAATCTCAGTCTTAACTGGAAGGAGAAATTGGCACCGTTTAAATATGATCACTTGCTCCATGTAATTATTTTGCCGTACTTTACTGAAGGCCTTGATGTGGTAGAGGAAAGTATCAAAGCACTCTCGAATTTGGAATATGATAAGCAGAAAATCGCAATTGTTCTGGCCGCTGAGGAAGGAGGAGGCGAGAGTGCTCAAAATATTGCACGCACAGTACAGGAGAAATACGGAAGTCTGTTCGGACACTTTCTTGTCACAACTCATCCAAAGGGTGTACCGGGAGAAATGGCAGGAAAAGGATCAAACATTGCGTACGCAGCAGAGCAAGCACGGCTCAAAATTCTAGATCCAAATGTCATTCCTTATACCAATGTTATTGTTTCAGCATTTGATGTTGATACCGTCGCATATCCACAATACCTCCTCTGCGTCACTTGGAACTTTCTCACGGCGCCAAACCCGCATATGGTTTCGTTTCAACCTGTGCCGTTTTATAACAACAATATTTGGCAGGCTCCAGCGCTTTCTCGTGTAGTTGCATCCTCAAGTACATTTTGGCAAATGATTCAGCAGGAGCGTCCAGAGAAGCTTGCTACGTTCTCTTCGCACTCACTTTCATTTGAAGCGCTCCACAAAGTCGGATACTGGCAAAAAAATATGGTGTCTGAAGATTCCCGAATTTTCTGGAATTTATTTCTTGCTACCGATGGAGCATACGGCGTTGTACCAATTTCGTATCCTGTATCAATGGATGCGAACCTTGCTCCAACATTCCGTCAGACTGCACAAAATATTTATAAACAACATAGACGATGGTCATGGGGAGTAGAGAATATTCCGTATATGCTTCTTGGTTTCATCAAGAATAAAAGCATTCCATTGCGTAAGAAAATTCATATGTCAATTGTCCAAATTGAAGGATTTTGGTCTCTTGCAACAAACCCAATTATGATTTTTTTCCTTGGGTGGCTCCCCGTAACAATTGGAGGGGATAGATTTAATGCAACAATCCTTTCATACAATTTGCCAATTCTCACTCGAAATCTTATGATCATTTCAATGCTAGGACTTATCCTTTCTGCAATAATCTTCTTTTCTTTTCTGCCTCCAGCACCAAGCAAAAAGCAAAACCGTTTCTCTGGCCTCTACATGACGCTTCAGTGGCTTCTCATCCCATTTACTATTGTATTTTTTGGAGCAGTTCCGGGACTTGATGCACAGACACGTCTTATGTTCGGCAGATATTTAGGATTTTGGGTTACACCGAAACACCGAAAACCGTAGTATGATACAGCCATAAACTTCAAGCGGAATG
Source organism: Parcubacteria group bacterium (assembly GCA_046597175.1). Classification (GTDB taxonomy): domain Bacteria; phylum Patescibacteriota; class Minisyncoccia; order Phycocordibacterales; family Zambryskibacteraceae; genus CAYLHJ01. The sequence continues at coordinate 7,686 of JBKJKY010000085.1, read as the reverse complement.
AAACCACTTTCAGTAGTTAAACGAAGAATGTATTTAAGTCTATCGGCTACATTGTTTTTTATCTGTATTCCTGTGCTCATTTTGTATGCGACTGGGTATCGATTTAATACCGCAATGAATCTTATAAAAACCGGAGGAGTATTTATTGCGATTCCATACTCGGGAACTAACGTCTATGTAGGAGATGAACTGGTTAAGCAAAACGGAGTATTTCAAAAGAATGCCTTCGTCCAAAATCTAAAGCCTGGCTCGTACACAATAAAAGCAGAAAAAGAAGGGTATCAATCATGGACCAAGAATCTAACCGTATTTCCGCAGACTGTAACAGAAGGGTACCCATTCCTACTTCCAGAGAAATCTACACTTACTGAAGTATTTCAATTCCCTCTCGAAAAAGATACCGTTGCAACAAATACAAAAACACTTAAAGTTGTGAAAAAAGAAACTGCAGAATATGTATCTGTTGCTAATCTTTTTAAGCCAATCACGCTGACCGCAACGAGTACCGCAACTTCAACTGGTCAACTCAAATTGAGAAGAAAGCTTTCTGTAGAAAACAGGAAGGGCTCTTTGACGATACTCTGGACAGGGGAAAAAGACGCGACCCCGCACTATTTCTGTGAAAACGAAGTATGCAAAAAGACGATTACTATAGAAAACAAAAATCCTATCCTCTCATTTGATTTTTTCCCTGGTCGTGATGATTTGATTATTTTTAGCACAAAAGATGGTATCTATGTATCTGAAATTGATGATCGGTCAAAACAAAATGTCGACACAGTTCTCTTTGGACAGAACCTGGATGTCAGGGTCTATAATAACGATACTATTTATATTAAGAACGGGAAGCAGTATTTTGCTGTCACCTTCTAAACTCTCTAGGGGATAACCAGGTTTTGGAGCTTGGTATACTAAGCAGATGTCACAGCCTAAGTTCAGTAAGGATTTTTTGTGGGGATCTGCAACGTCTTCGTACCAAGTAGAGGGTGGAATAGAAAACAATGATTGGGCACAGGGTGCGCGAGATGGACTTTTGCCGGTATGCGGAGCTTGTGGCGATCATTACAATCGATACGAGACCGATTTTGATATTGCAAAATCCTTAGGTCATAATGCACATCGATTTTCTATCGAGTGGGCACGAATTGAGAGCGAGGAGGGTGTATTTGATGAAAAGGAAATCGAACACTACCGGAAGGTATTGCAAGCTCTGCATGCACGGGGGATAACACCAATCGTAACGCTCTGGCATTTTACTCTCCCAATTTGGTTTGCTGAGAAAGGAGGATTCAGTCACAAAGATGCGCCACGTGTTTTTGCACGCTACTGCGCATATGTTGCCGAAAAGCTTGGGAGTGAGGCAAATCTTTGGGTGACAATCAATGAGCCACTCATTTGGGCAAATGGTGGGTACATGAATGGAAAGTGGCCTCCATTTAGATCGAACCCTTTTTCATTTTTACGCGTGATACGTTCACTCATCCGCTCTCACAATATGGCGTACACAGCAATAAAGGCGTCGAATCCGAGTCTGCAGGTCGGAATCGCAAAGCACAATATGTATTTTTATGCCGATTCTTTTTGGTGGAATAAACTCTCTGCGCGTTTTATGGTTTGGTTTTGGAACATGCGCTTCCTTAAAGCAATCGATAAGCACCAAGACTTTGTGGGTCTCAATTTTTATATTACGAAAAAGTTTGGAAAGAAAGATGTCTTTCCTCAAACAGAAATGGGGTGGGATATTAATCCAGAAGGATTCTACAAATGCATTATGGAACTCAAGCAATTTGGAAAACCTGTATATGTGCTTGAAAATGGCCTTGCTGACAGTGAGGATGCTCAGCGCGCCTCATATATTCGGTCCCACATAGATGCGCTCGGACGTGCAATAGACGGTGGGGTAGATGTGAGAGGATATATGCACTGGTCGCTCCTTGATAACTTTGAATGGTCTTTTGGATTTAGCCGAAGGTTTGGTTTAGTTGAAATTGATTTCGAATCGGAGATACGAACAATACGAAATTCTGCATATGTGTATAAGGACATAATTGAAAAGAGTATACTGTAACAATGGACGCAACAGCTTTCTTTATCTCAATTGGATTTGTAGTGTTTGGGCAAGTGCTCAACGCTTTTACCGTCCTCATCGATAAGTATGTTGTAACAAAAACTGCTGTATCAAGACCGGGTGTGTATGCTTTTTATGTGGCGATCATGTCGGGTATCGTACTTATCCTCCTCCCGTTTGGTGTTATCCATATTCCTAATCCTCAGACACTTGCGATCTCTATCCTTATGGGATTTTGCTTCATTGCGTCGATTTTACTCCTCTATGACGCCCTCAAGCACGGCAATGCCACCGATGTTGTGGCGTGGCTTGCAGCGGTATCAACATTGACTACCTTTGTTGCCAGTTACTTTTTCATGAACGAACAGCTACCAAGTTCATTTCCGCTTGCACTCATCTTCTTTCTCCTCGGTATGGCACTCGTTGGACATTTTCGGTTTTATGCAAGGTCTTTCCTTTTTGTAGTTCTCTCGGGGATACTGTTTGGAGTATCAGCAGTCTTGGTGAAGTTTCTCTTTTTGCACGCAAACTTTATTAACGGCTTCTTTTGGTCTCGCATGGGCAACGTTGTCGCCGCGCTCTCACTTCTTCTTTTCTCAGACATTCGAAATCATGTATTCAGCACATCAAAGGCGGTAACTCACAAAGCTTCATCTCTTATTTTTACGAACAGAATACTGAGTGGTATTTCGTTTATCTGCGTTTTGTATGCGATCCGTCTTGGGTCGCCTGCAATTGTAAATGCACTTTCATCTCTGCAATTTGTATTTGTATTTGTGCTCATCTTGGTGTTTCGTAAGAAAGTTCCTGAATTTTATCACCATGAATTCCGTAAGGGTCATGTTTTACACAAAGTGCTCGCCATCACCTTTATTATTGTCGGATTCTTTACGCTCTTTGTAGGATAATGCTTCGTACATTAATCAAAATTGTATTGTGCGCCGTTCTCCTCCTTGTTGTTGTTTTTCTCTTGCTTTCAATAAAAAAGAATCCTGAGAAAATTTCGTATGGTATGTCATTTAACAAAATCTATGTAGACGAACTTGGGTTGCCATGGAAGACGGTCTATCTCTCAATTCTCGATGATTTAGGAGTGAAGAGGCTCCGGCTCTCTGCTCACTGGCCTATGATCGAGCCAAGTAGGAATGAATACCACTACGATGAAATGGACTTTCAAATGAAAGAGGCAGAAAAACGAAACGTGAGTGTTATTTTTGCCGTAGGAAGGAGGCTTCCACGGTGGCCAGAGTGTCATATCCCTGATTGGGCAAAAAAGGATAGCTGGGAAGATCAAAAGCAAGAAATTCGTGATTATGTTACTGCAACAGTAAATCGCTACAAAGGATATTCAAACATTGCGTACTGGCAAGTGGAAAATGAACCTTACCTCACCGTGTTTGCCTCTGATGAATGTGGAAGTACGCTCGATAAAAAGTTTTTGAAAGAAGAGATTGATTTGGTAAAAAGCCTTGACCCGTCTCGTCCCGTCCTCGTGACAGATAGTGGTAATCTCGGGTTATGGCAAGGCGCATGGAGAAATGGTGACGCGTTTGGTACGAGCGTCTATATGTATTTGTGGAATCCAACATTGGGGCAAGTACGGTCAGTATATTTGCCATTTTTCTACAAAGCAAAAACAAATCTCATGTCGCTTCTTTTCGGTAATAAAAAAAGCTTTTTGATTGAGCTTTCTCTTGAGCCATGGCTCCTTGAATCAGTTAGAACGGCTCCCATTGAAATTCAGATTGAACGAATGAGTACTGATAAGTTTGAGGAAATCATTTCATTTGCGAAAAAAACTGGGTTTGATACGCAGTATCTCTGGGGAGCAGAATGGTGGTACTTCATGAAAGAGAAGGGGCATCCTGAATACTGGGAATTAGGCAAAAAACTCTTTGAGTCACCAAACTAACCCGTAATTTTGATACTCGCTCACTCTTCTATATAATGACACTATGAGTGAGCAAAAGGGCCATATTCACCCCATAAACCACATAATTAGGCAGTCAGCGGAGATATTCCGCGAGCTCGGGTTTGCTATTGCAACAGGGCCTGAGGTTGAGACAGAACACTACAATTTTGATGCACTCAACATCCCAGCCTACCACCCTGCCCGGGATATGTGGGACACGTTTTGGATTAAGGAAATAGGAAATAGGAAAAAAGAGCTCCTCCGTACCCATACATCTCCGGTGCAGGTGCGTTATGCAGAAAGTCACAAGCCACCGATTCGCATCATTGTCCCAGGAAAAACCTTTCGTCATGAAGCGACCGATGCAACCCACGAAGCGCAATTCTTCCAGCTGGAAGGCCTCATGATTGAGAAAGATGTATCACTTGCCAATTTGAAATATGTGCTCGAGTATTATTTTGAAAAATTATTTGGTGCAAAAACATCAATCCGTTTTCGCCCAAGCTTTTTTCCGTTTGTTGAGCCTGGTGTTGAGATAGATATGTCGTGTTTTAAATGTGCTGGAAAAGGATGCTCGACATGTAAGACAACTGGCTGGATTGAAATTATGGGAGCAGGAATGGTACATCCTAAGGTACTTATGGCGATGGGGATTAATCCACGAGAATATCGCGGATTCGCATTCGGTGGGGGAATCGACCGCTTTGCCATGCTCAAATATGGCGTAGAGGATGTGAGAGATTTTTATAAAGGAGACCTCCGGCTCATCAATCAATTCTAGTATGAAAATTTCTTATTCCTGGCTTCAGGATTATTTTGAAGATACCCTGCCATCACCACAAACAGTTGGTGAGATTTTGACAAACCATGCGTTTGAGATTGAATCCATAGACGAGATTGGTAACGATACGTGTCTTGATGTGAAGGTTCTTCCAGATCGCAGTCATGATGCGCTTTCGCATCGTGGTATTGCGCTTGAGCTCGCTTTGCAAGGAAACCTCAAACTAAAAAAAGATACAGCATCACTCGCCAAGATTTCGGTACCTGAATCAAATTGTCTGAAAGTGGAAATCCTAAATCCAGATTTTTGTAAGCGTTTTAGCGCGCTCGTGATTGAAAACGTTGAAGTAAAAGAAAGTCCGATCTGGCTCCAAGATAGACTTAGAACTATCGGTCAGCGCTCTATCAATAATATTGTAGATGCGACAAATTATGTGATGTTTAGTCTCGGTCAGCCCCTTCATGCGTATGACCGAGCCTTACTTCAAGCAAATGGTCCCGAGTGGAAACTCGTTGTGCGGAGTGCAGAAGAGGATGAAAAACTCACTGCGCTTGATGGGAAAGAATACGTACTTTCACCTGATACTGTTGTTATTGGTGACGGAAATTCAGGGAAAGCTCTTGGTATCGCAGGGGTCAAAGGAGGCAAGGCAAGTGAAATCACAAACCATACGAAAGACATTGTGCTGGAGTCTGCAAACTTTCACGCTGTTTCTGTGCGAAAAACGGCAAAGAGAGTAGGACTTCGCACGGACGCATCAGTCCGATTTGAAAATGAAATTACGGCAGAACTTACCACTCCAGCGCTCAAAGTCGTTGCAGATTTAATTTTGGAACTTGCAGGGGGTGAAAACACTCGCATCGAAGGAATGGTGGATGTGTACCCGAAAGTAGAAAAGCAGTTTACTGTTGGAATCTCAGCTCAGGAAACAAACGATATTGTTGGTACCAATTTTTCTGACGATGATGTAGAAAAGATAATCAAATCTTTTGGGTGGGAGTATAAAAAAGTTATTCCACAAGAGTATATCAATGAACTTGTTCAAATCTCACTTGATAAACCGTATGATCGTCTTGCGAGCACCCTTCGAGATGCTCCAGCAAAATTTAGCTGTGGTTCACTGGTAAATTGGATTCTCAAAGAGTGTGGATTTCCAACACCACGGATTGCAATTGATATGTATATGTACAGCCATCATATTGAGAAGAGCGAGCTTAAGTTTGGAGACTTTGTATTCACGAATACGCTCATTCAAAAACCCAAAAATTCGATGATTTATTCAAAAGTTCTCGGAAAGGAGATTCCCGATGCTCCTGTGTATACCAGCACAGTAGAGTTCTTGCCTGGGACACCTTTTTTGGATGGAATTGATCACGTTGGTATGTATCTTGGTAACGGCAAAATTTATCATACGAGTAGCCAAATTGGGAAATCTGTTATTGAAGATTTAGATAAAAGTGAGGCATTTCAGAATACCTGTTGGTATGGAAGAATGATCGAAGATTTAACAATTCCACAATTTGTTGTAAGGGTTCCTTTTCAGCGTCTCGAAATTCGCCTCCGAGAGGATCTAGCAAGCGAAATTGGCCGGACATATGGATACGAAACTCTTCTCGCAAAAGAAATAGACCTTCCGGAGAGTCCTGTTGCAATAGAGAAAATAGATTACTATTCAAACATCATCCGAAACGCACTAACTAGTATTGGATTCTCTGAAGTAATGACGTATGCATTCCAAAGCTCAGGTGAAGTTGAACTTCAAAATCCGCTCGCAAGTGATAAAGCTTTTCTGCGTAGCAGTTTAGTTCCGGGATTGGCACAGTCTCGGGAAATGAACATATACAACCTTGATCTCCTCGGACTTTCCCAAATCGCTATTTTTGAAATCGGGAATGTGTTTGAAAAAGACCGTGAGTATCTCTCGATCGGTTTTACTATTGGGAATCCAAAGACTTTCAAAGTAAAAGATAGCGATGTAACAATAGAAAAAACGAAAGAGACTCTCGAAAAAAGTTTGGATACTGCTCTTGAATTTAGCGAAAAGGACGGAGTATACACTCTCAATCTTACGAATATCTTCAGTAAACTTCAAAATCCTGAAGCTCCGCTCTCGAGTAGCGATTTTCCGCAAATACGATTCAAGAGATATTCTGAATACCCAGCTATTCTCCGTGACATTGCGGTGTTTGTTCCTGAAGGAAATTCTGAAATGGAAATTATTGATACTGTGAAAAAGGAAGCAGGGGAGCTTCTCGTGAACTATCGACTTTTCGATACGTTTACCAAAGAGTTTCCGGAAGGGAAGAAGACCTCATATGCATATCGTTTGGTATTCCAATCTATGGAGCGGACACTCACTGATAGCGAGATAACTCCAATGATGGAAAAGGTCACCGCCTCACTTAATAGCAAAGATGGATTTGCAGTGCGATAATATTTCTCCGCACCAATGAAACACATAGTTCCATACTATTCACAATTTGCTGACGTCACTCGCGAAGAGTGGAAACCAAAAGCCTGCACCGTAACGTGCCTTAAAATGGCCATTGAATACGTGACAGGCAAAGAAACGGTGACTGTAGATACACTTATCGACGAAGGGATCTTGATTGGTGCACACACTGAGCATGGCTGGGACCACAACGGTATTGCTATCCTCGCGCACAACTATGGAGTACCTGCATACAAAGAAGAGTTTCGATCAGTACAGGTGAATACAAAAACAAAAGAGTTTTCAAAAAGTGAGTACGAAGATAGTATGCGCGAGTATGGGATTTCAAAGATTTGCAAAGTACTGGACGAGGGCGGGCTCGCCATAGTTTCAGTGCTTCGAGGGCTCAAATCTGACGGAGGATTTCACACCATACTCATCCTTGGATATGAAAAGAGTGGGGGAGACATCACATTTATCTTTCATGACCCTGA
>JBKJKY010000037.1:0-2984 GCA_046597175.1 Parcubacteria group bacterium | reverse complement strand
CCCCACGAAGTAATTCACGATATACTAGAGTCTAATTTCCAATTACACCGTTTAATTTTCTTTTTAATTTTTCATGAAAGCATACCAGAAACGAATATCGACCGCCCTTATTGTTGTTCTCATCGTTGGAGTTTCATATTACATAGGTCTCTCAGTTGGAAAAAAGAATGCGCAGAAAGTGATGGCACAATCAGAAATTGTGAACAAAGAGCTTGGAAGACCAGAGGGAGTAGACTTTGGTGCATTTTGGAAAGCGTGGAGTGTCCTCAATGAAAAATACGTTCCTACCACATCGACAACAACGATAACTGACCAAGCAAAGGTGTACGGTGCTATCCAAGGTCTTGCATCGTCACTCAAAGACCCATACACCGTATTTTTCCCTCCTGTCGAAAATGAAATTTTCCAAGGTGACGTTCGGGGAAATTTTGAAGGCGTAGGAATGGAAATTGGGATTAAAGATTCTATATTGACTGTTGTTACTCCGCTCAAAGGTTCACCTGCGGAAGCTGCAGGACTTAAAGCTGGCGATCAGATTGCAAAGATTGATGAGAAATCTAGTTACAATCTCTCTACTGAAGAGTCTGTGGCACTCATCCGTGGACAGAAAGGGACCAAAGTTATCTTTACTGTCGTGCGGAAAGATGAAAAAGAACCTCTAACTATTTCTGTGGTTCGTGATGTTATTAATATTCCAACACTGAGTACTAGTATGCGACCCGATGGAGTGTTCGTGATTGAGCTCTACAATTTCTCTGAGAACTCCCCAGACCTTTTCCGAAAAGCCCTTCGAGAATTTATCGAAGCGAAAACTGACAAACTTCTCCTTGATCTCAGAGGGAATCCAGGGGGGTATCTAGAGGCGGCGATTGATATGGCGAGTTGGTTTCTCCCACCAGGAAAAACTGTGGTGAGTGAAGACTTTGGAGCGAAGCAAGAGCCAGTTATTTATCGGTCTCGTGGATATGATATTTTTAATAACAAGCTCAAGTTCGTCATCCTTATCGACAACGGTTCTGCATCAGCATCAGAAATTCTCGCGGGTGCACTTAAAGAACAAGGTGTAGCGAAGCTCGTTGGAGATAAAAGCTTTGGAAAGGGATCGGTGCAAGAACTCGTAAAGATAACCCCAGATACATCGCTCAAAGTGACAATTGCGAGGTGGCTTACTCCTAGCGGAACCTCAATATCAAAGAGTGGTATTACTCCCGATATTGAAGTCAAAAATACTAAAGAGAGTAGTGAGAAAGGGGTAGACCTCCAGAAGGAAAAGGCGGTAGAGACACTCCTTAACTGGAAGTAGACAAAATGCCCGTTTGGGGTAGTATAGGCGGGTAATTAACCAATAATAGACAGATAATGAAAGTAATTTTCCTCAAAGACGTTCCAAAGCAGGGTAAAAAATTTGAAATTAAGGATATTTCAGATGGTCATGCGATGAATTTCCTTATTCCTCGTGGCCTTGCCAATATTGCAACTCCTGCAAATGTGAAGAAGGTAGAATCAATGCGCTCTCAAGAGGATTCACAGAAGAAAGTGCATACTGATCTTCTTCTCAAAAATCTCCAAGACATTGAAGGTGTCCGAATCGAAATGAGTGAAAAGGCGAATGAAAAAGGGCACCTCTTTGCGGGAATTCACAAAGAAGAGCTGATTCCTGTTATCAAAGATCAAACACGACTTGAAATTCTCCCTGAATTCATCCTTCTCGATAAGCCAATCAAAGAAGTTGGCGAACATGTAATCGAGGTGAAGGTAGAGGATAGTACTGCGAAGTTTACGCTGATTGTTACGGCAAAGTAGGAGGGATCTGAAAAACAAAAATCGGATATAGATACACAAGAAGAAATCGCCAAGTCCCTCAGGGACTTGGCGATTTTGTAATGCTTTGTTTTCTTTGAAATTATAATTCGACACGCCGTATTGATTCCGGCATATCGAAAATTTCTCGCAACCGCTGGCCCGGGGTTTTGTTCTAACGGAACCTCAAGACCTCATCGCACCATTCCACAACCTGTCTCGCAGTATCACTGCTACCTGCAGTATCACCGAGCTCAAGCTCTTGTAAGAGTTCCGTGATCGAAGAGTCAGCAGAAATACCAAGTCTCTCCTTGATGGCATCGCCGTCAGTTCTTTTACCTGAGAACTTTGCAAGTAAAGCGAATAGATCGGATTCGCGGTCCTTTCCGCTCACATTTCCTATTTGGAACTGTCGGCGGACGTATCGTACTTCATCGATCGTGAGTTTCTGAAGCATGACGGCAAACTTGCTGTGCGCCACCGCGACATCACTTGCGTCTTTTTTAATGCTGTTCATGCAACCCTCGGATATGTGTGAGAAAGAACGACAACCACATTTTTACTTTATCTACGCTTTTTTGCAAATAGCCTGGAATCTTTGTTGATATATGAAGAAACCGCCTCGACTGATATCGAGACGGTTTGTGATGATGGATTTTTACTCCATATGCAGTGTCCTTCCTATTGACACCCTTATTGCTGGTACAGACCCAGTCCACTCCGAATCGTTCTCCCAGTTCGAGCAAAAACCCGACTTGCAGATGGTATCGAGTGGACAAATTCCCAATTCACGACCGCACCCCAGAACAACACTGTCTCCGATTATGGGGTGACGGTAGGCTTCTTGACGTTTCTGCACACCTTTCTCCGTGTTAGGGTAATGTTGTGCTTTAAATTTCTTAATACTTTTTACTATAAAAAATAAAGATTGTCCATACAAATCCAACTGTGTGGCTTGTGTGTAACGAATTGCTTTTAGGTATTGGATGTCCATAACAGAACACCCCGCTGTTAGGCGGGGTGTTCTTAAGAATTATACTACGTGAACGATCTTCTTGATGACAGTCTTGTTGTCGAAGTGAGTCTTTCTTTTCTGACCCATTTGTACAGTTCCATCTTTGAGAGCAAAAAGTGTGTGGTCTCTTCCGATCCCTACGTTTTTACCAGGGAGAACATCACTTCCG
>JBKJKY010000007.1:0-7621 GCA_046597175.1 Parcubacteria group bacterium | reverse complement strand
AGTACTCTCAGGAATTGGTCCCGTATCAGAAAATGATATTCGTGCTGCAGAAAATAATGACAATGCGTTTGTTCTCGGATTTCACACCAAAGTGGATTCTGGCGCACAAGCTCTTGCACTTCGACTCGGAGTTGCGGTCCACACATTCGATATTATCTACAAGCTTACCGAATGGCTCGCTGTAGCAATCAAAGACCGCACTCCGTCGATTGAAGTGGAAGAGGTGGTAGGAGTTGCTAAGGTGCTCAAACTATTTAGTAGTGTGAAGGACAAACAAATTCTCGGAGGCCGAGTAGACTCAGGTGAAATTCGTCTTGGAGAAATGGTTCGCATCATGCGACGCGACGTAGAGATTAGCCAAGGAAGAGTTCGTGAACTCCAACAAGCAAAGCAAAAAACAAGTACCGTCGTACAAGGCAATGAATTTGGTGCAATGATTGAATCAAAATTTGAAATCGCTGCTGGCGATAAGATTGAATGTATCGTCGTAGCAAAAAAGTAATATGGAAGAAAGACGCTCAAAAGAAGATATTGCTGCTCATGCAAAAGAGATAGGAAGGAAATCTCGCAGTGCAAAGCCAAAAACGTACCGGACTGAAAAACTTCCGGAACTCCTCCGGCACCTTGCTGCTGACTTTATTCAACGTGAGTCAAATGGAACATCGCTTATCACCGTTACTCGTGCTGACATTACCGCAAGCAAGAAACGGGTGATTATTCTCTACACAGTACTCCCCGAAGACAAAGAGGAGTATGTCGTTGATCTTCTCATAAGACGTAAGCGAGATTTCATGGAATTTGTTGACAAGCACGCCCGTATTGGACGTATGCCGGAGATCCAATTCCAAATTGATAAAGGTGAAAAGAACCGCCAGAAGATTGACTCTCTACTTTCTGGCGAATAATCCCTCCTTTAGAAAAAAGCGCTAATTTGATAGGATATTTAGCGTACTTGGTAGATATCAAGTTATACAAATGACCTAGTGGCCAAGTGGTAAGGCGAAGCTCTGCAAAAGCTTTATACGGCGGTTCGATTCCGCCCTAGGTCTCAAGAAAAAAGCAAAGCTTTTTTCTGACGGAATCGAACGGCCGGAACGGGGCACCCAGTCAGTAGACTGGGTCGTGAGGCGGGGTAGCAAAAATTTTCGAGCGACGGCGAGAAAATTATTTGTGACTCGATCCGCCCTAGGTCTCCTGAAAAACGGAGTTTTTCAGGCGGAATCGAACGGCCGGAGCGATGTTTTGTCAGCAGACAAAACCGCGAGGCGGGGTCGAGGAATTTTTATTACGACGGTAATAAAAATATCCGTGACTCGATCCGCCCTAGGTCTCCGGGACCGCAGGAGCAAGCGTAACTTATTGCATCATGGTTTTGTACTCTCTTCTGAGTGTGTTTGACCACCTGTTGAACACCTCTTTTTTCCTCTCTAAATACAAGTTTGAATTTTCTGAATAAAACAACTTTTCAAGCTTAATGCAATCTTTAACATAGTAATACGAGTAATAAGTTACAGCCCGTATCCCCTTTTCATCTTTTTTTGTATGTATTTTCTTTCCATTTAAACCTAACGATTTTGAAAGTTCTTCTGTAAAACCATATAGAAATTTTTTACTTGCACTTACAAAACCAGCCTTAATTTGTGGGGTACCATTTACCATATAGATATACACCGTGCCATCACCATCAAAAAACCCTCTTGCAAAATGTGAGAACATTTTTTGAGGAACTCGAAAATAATTTAAGGTATAGGTTTTTCTAGGTGTAATACCTAACTTTCTTAAATCACCACAAAGCGTTGAGTTTCTAATTTGAATTTGGAAACCAAATCCACCTGAACTATTTTTCTTTCGAGATATAGTTGATGATGGATATAGAACTTTCTTTATTTTATTTAGATGCGAATAATCTTTTGAGGTAATATTGAGTATGTCAGAAGTATTGTTGCGTGTAGAAATAATACAACCATCAGCAACAATGTACCCTAAAATATACGCCATATCTGGCGACCATGTTTTGAAAAAATTATTTTTCAAATCACTCATGCTGTGCCTAGGGTGGGAATCGAACCCACACGACCTTGCGGTCCAGAGATTTTAAGTCTCTTACGGCTACCAATTACGTCACCCAGGCATTTGTTGACCTATAATACCACACAATTTTAAGTCTTGTAAAATAGAACATAATGTTGTTTTGATAGAATTTTGACACAAATTATGGTATAAATCACATACACTAATCTAGTTTTCCACCATGAACGCACAAAGATCAGAATTATATTTTTTATCATTTGCGCTTCTTGCCGTATTTTTGGTCACAGCCTTCATATTAAAGCCTTTTCTTTACCCCCTTATCCTTGCCGTTGTTTTTGCTACTGTTCTTGAACCACTTCATAGAAGGTTTCTTACTCTTACGCGTCAAAGGAAGGCGCTCTCTGCATTTTTATCTACGATATTTATCTTTGTGGTGCTTATTGTTCCGTTTACGTTTCTTGCTGTTCAAATTTTCCAAGAAGCAACAGGCCTCTACACTTCCCTCGCGCACGATGGTGCAAGTTCGGAACTTTCTTCCCATGCACTGAGTGGAGTAAACTCAGTCAAAAGTCTTCTTAACATTCAGACAGAAGTGGTAGTTAATTTCGATCAATACTTGAAAAGTGGCCTCAGTCTCTTCATTAAAAACCTTGGTCCAATCTTTGGAAATGTGGCAAAAATTCTTATTGATACCTTTATATTTCTCATCGCACTCTATTACCTCTTCAAAGATGGGAAAACAATTCGCTCAAAGCTTATCGATCTTTCTCCGCTCGAAGATAGATACGACGAAACTATTTTCAACAAACTTGAGCTCGCAATAAACTCTATTGTGCGAGGCAATCTCACCGTTGCGTTCATACAAGGAATTTTGACCGCAATTGGGTTTATTATTTTTGGAGTACCAAGTGCGGCGCTTTGGGGAACTTTGGCAGCTATTACTGCACTTATTCCAAGCTTTGGCACATCAATCGTAATTCTCCCTGCAGTGGTCTTTTTGTTCCTCTCAGGAAATATTCCCCAAGCAATTGGGCTCCTGGCGTGGGGTATGATTGCCGTTGGTCTCATCGATAATCTCCTCGGTCCAAAACTCGTTGGTCGCGGAGTGCAGATGCACTCATTCCTCATCCTTCTCTCTATACTTGGGGGCATTAGCCTCTTTGGTCCTATTGGTTTCCTTCTCGGTCCCCTTTCACTCTCTCTATTCCTAACCCTTTTCGAGATCTACTTTAAAATTCGAAACAAAAGCACTAATCTCTAAAAACAGTGAGGTTTTAATTTGTGTGGTCACAAGTTCGTTTTCGCCGTCGCTCAAACGGCTCGCGACCCCGCCTCGCGGTTTTGTGTACTCACAAAATATCGCTACGGCTTGCACAAAAGCAAAGTATTTGTGGTCACACATAAAATTCTGCTGAATTTTTGCGCGACCCCGACTCGGCGCCGTCGCGCCTGCGCCTTGCACACAGCAAAAAACCTGCGTTTGAGCAGGTTGTTTTGTCTGTGTGCACCCAGTAGGGATCGAACCTACGACCTTATCCTTAAGAGGGATCTGCTCTACCAGCTGAGCTATGGATGCATATATAATTTATCGAATTCCTGTATACCTACCAAAACAACTATGGATGCACGCTTGCATGGAATGCAGACATCGATAGTATCCAAATTTTGTCCTTCTTGCAACCTAATTGCTATGTTTTGAGCTCTAGAATTTTACCTACAATATGCTACAGTAGTTTTTCACGCTGGGGTGGCGGAATTGGTATACGCGCTAGTCTTAGGAACTAGTTCCCTCGGGATTAGGAGTTCGAGTCTCCTCCCCAGCACATACAAATAAAAACCAGGATTCTTTCCTGGTTTTTATATTGCTGGGGAGGAGACTCGAAAGCCGGAGCGCACGAAGTCCGGCTGTAGCAACAGTCGGGTGCGAGGCGGGGTCGCGAAAGTTTCTGAGTGACGACGAAGAAACTATTCGTGACCGAGCTGACTCGAAAAGCTTTTCCTTATTTTCGAACCGGTACTCCGGTAAGAAAATGGAAAAGGTGTACTGCGCCTGTAAGGCGAGAGGCTCTCCTCCCCAGCACAAATAAAAGCCGACATCCGTCGGTGTTTTTATTTGTGCTGGGGAGGAGACTCGAAAAGGTTGAGTATATCGCACGGAACGAAGTGAGTACGATACGAAACCTGCACAGGTCCTGTAAGGACCGAGACTCAAAGTATTGAACCATTACGATTGCTTGACTTTTATACTATTTCGTGATATCATCTATTTAGGCCTGTTCTCTATCAACTACAACTAAGGAGGTTCTGTGAACAGAATTTTTCGGCTTCAAGAATGGATGGTTACTGCTGTGGTACTCTTTCTGTTCTATTTCAGCTCGTTTTTGAGTTGGAATAGTAATAGCGAGTGGAACTGGGGTGCGTTCATCTTTTTCTCTTCCTTTGTCTGGCTCATTCTGAGCTTTGGCATTGTCAGAGAAAACCAGATCGGCGCTCGAAGCCTTTTTGGTCGATTCATCGACAACGTTTCATCTGGACCGGTACTTGTCCCGTTTCCGTTTTATCGACTTCTTGTCGAGAAGAAAACGGCCGTTCAAGTCGAAGTCCCAGATGAACCAGAAAATGTCTGGAAAGGAGACGATGACAAGAAACCAGATGACAAGGTGCCACCGATTCGAATCACCCATGGTGACAGGGAGACTGCCAAGTACTTCTCGGAGAATCCTAATCTGAATAATTTGGAAAATGAGCCCAGTGTTCCATTCTTACAGCTCCCTCCAGAAGTGCAGGAGAGGTACAAAAAAGATCCTCTGCATGGTCGCCTTGTCTCAGAAGTTAACGCTCTTGTACGCTTCAGAATCAATGATTTGATGGCGTTCAAGAGTAATACGAAGTCACTAAGGGATGCGCGGCGTCAAATTCGTGACACCGTTACTGTCGCACTGCAAGATATCCTCGCAGGGATTACACCAGCTCATGCAAATGAGAAGAAATTGCTCATCAGCTTGATGGTTCGTCGGCGGGTGGAAGAACTGTGTGGCGAAGTCGCCAAAACAGGTGAGCTTCCAGATGCCCGTGAAGCAAGAGCGTGGGGTATCTCAGTCGAAGACGTCGATATTATCCTCTTCGATTGGAGGCAACGCGTGAATATTTCAATAGCTGATGCGGGAGCAGCAGGCTTCAATGCTCAAACCACAATCACAAACGCTGGGGCAAAGAAGAGAGAGCGTGAACTCATCGGAGCTGGTGAGGCTGAAGCCGAAAGACTTCTTGGTAGAAGTCGCGCCGACGCTCTCAAGATGGTTGCTGCTGAAATAAGTGCGAGTCCAAATGGCGAGCTTGTTGCGCGACTCAGAACCATGGAAGCAGTGGCGGAGAAATCTCAACTCTATGTAGTTCCTTCTGAAGGAATCACGGGAGCTGGCATCACTATCGCTGAAGTGCTCAACAAAGGACGGACAGGAGGAGGTATCTCACCGACTCCAGTCCCGCCTGTGGCAACACCACAGGCACCCCAGACACCGCCCCCACCTCCCCAACAGAGAGGAAGGAGGAAACCGTAGTTGTAGTAATGTGCAAGAGGCCCTTCGGTAACACCCGAAGGGCCTCTTTTTTCATATATTGACATTTATGTAAATAGTGATATAATGTAAAAGAACTGTTATTTTACACGCTACCACCCTCATCAAAGGAAGGTTCAATGAACGGCTGGCTTTATCCCCTGCTCGTAGTATCGGCATTCATTCTCGCGGTTGGTTTGGTGAAGCGTTTCGGCCCCGCCACCGAAGACGAAGATGCAGATCCGAAACCCTCACCGAAGAAAAAAAGTGAAGTGGGTACCAAGATCAAAAACTGGATGAAGGATAACTGGTCACTAATTGCAATCGCAATTGGAGGCACGGTAATCTTCAATTGGTTATGGTACGCCCTCGCTCCAAACATGTGGAATATGTGGTGGAAGTCGTCCAGTTTCTGGCCGATGACCGTTGCAATTATCTTCACATCCATCATCGCTGGCAGAAAGGATACGCTTGCAAAAGTTGCACGCTACCTCCTAGTTGGTGAGATAGTTTTGGGTCTCCTGATCGGAGGAACGAGTTATGCCAGTGCCACATGGTGCTGGGCTGGATCGAAGACTTACACGGAAGACGGTTTCCGCATCCCTTGTCCAACCAAAGGAAAGAGTGCGAGCACCGGAGGTACCGCATCCTCCTCCCCCACCACCCGGAAATTTTCGGGGAACGCGCGGGACTACAAGGGGTTCGCAGGACCTGAGCGGGACTCCGTCATGGAGTACTTCTCGGACATTCCGACGATGGCAGATATTGCCGCCGCGGAAAGTCACTTCAATCAGTTCTCGGACTCAACCGTCCGAACATGCGAAGGCGTTCTCGAACACAAGAACACGAACGGGTCAGTCGACATTGGGGTGATGCAGATTAACAGCATCCACCTCGATGAAGCAAAACGTCTCGGAATGGACGTCTGCACACTCCGTGGAAACATGGAGTACGCACGTCATCTCCACGAGGTGGACAAAAAGGCAGGCCGTGACGGTTTCAATGACTGGAACGCATCGCGTCCCGTGTGGCAGGACGGAAACAAAACGACCAATGTCAGCAAGACTGTGGTCGAAGCAGGTAGGACCATCAACTACCCAGAGAGCATCTTGGTAGAAGGTGGCGGTAAATGGACTGAGTGGATGAATGTGCTCGATTGCGCCGAGAGTGGTCTCAGTGGCATCGAACACAAGATCTACTCAAAGCAGGTGAATGATGACGCGGACGAGAATATCGTCAAAATCCATCCAGGTATAACGGTACCTATTGCAAGCACTAATGTGTACCGCATGCGGATACGGTCTGATAGCACCGCAAGCTTACACGTTCTCGTGCAGTGCAATAAGCAGTAAAAAAGTCGAGCATCAAGCTCGCAGGGCGCAGAGATTCACTCTCTGCGCCCTTTTTTTATATACAAAAATCGCCTCCCTAAGGAGACGATTCTGTTTTTTATTACCGACGCATTACTGCCCCAAGAAATAAAGATTGTTTGTTGGAAGATCAAACTGGGCAAGAGCGAATCGAATGATTCCAAACGTTGAAACCATAATCAGCATTCCAACGATACCCCAGAGGATAGCATTTTTCGCTGGCTCCCGTGCTTTATCATCACCTGCATTTGCAATAAACTGTACCACTCCGTACACAAAGTAGAGAAGTGCCACAGAAAACATCAAGAAGATGAGTGGGTTTATGATGACGGCGTTAATTCTTCCTAAGAGATTTGTCACAAAGAGTGTAAATAAGAAACGGAAAGAAGATTAAAATCCACCAACCTTAGGAACGTTTGGAAGACTCTCACCTTGTCGTACTCCAACGATAGAACCGAGGAATGATACAAGACCCCATACAGAGACCATTACGAAGAGTGCTACCACTCCCCAGATCATCATCTGTTTTGCTTCAGCTCGAGCATCTTCATCACCAGCGTTTAGGACAAACTTTGCAAGTCCGTAAAAGAAGAAGAGGAGTGCTGCTGCTACCGTGATTGGAAGCAAGAGGTTGATAATGTTTCCGATTGATGTGATTGCATT
>JBKJKY010000031.1:0-5604 GCA_046597175.1 Parcubacteria group bacterium | reverse complement strand
CCGCGAAAGCGATTTTTTGTAACAACCAATCACAGATTCATTGAAAATTAAATACCGGAATAGTCTCATACAATCAGGAGGCTATTCTGGAAAAAAGGTAATACTATAGGTGTATATATTAAAAAGGGTTTTTTCGAATATATACACTGATGAGTATGTTGTAAAGTTGTAGACAAATAATTGTGGTTTTTAGGTTTCCTAATGGGAAATCTAAGAGCGTATGGTGGATGCCTTGGCTTTGAGAAGCGATGAAAGACGCGGCGTAGCGGCGATATGCTCCGGGGAGGTGCTAAGCAACCTTTGACCCGGAGGACTCTGAATGGGGAAACCCTCTGATTTTAATCAGAATCACAACGCTTGACGTTGTGAAGTGCACCCTGGGAAGTAAAACATTTCAGTACCAGGAGGAATATAAACCAATAGGAATTTCGCAAGTAGCGGCGAGCGAAAACGAAGGAGCCCAAACTCGACTTTAATCGTACGGCAGGATGAAAATCTTGCAGTGCGATTAAAGTCGGGGGTAGTAAGGTGGGAACGTGACATTTATGTCAGAAAAGTTACAAAAATATTTGATAGAAGAATAGACTGGAAAGTCTAGCCCTAGAAGGTGATAGCCCTGTAGTCGAAATCAAATAATCTTTTTTGTTCCCATTCTTGAGTACCTCGAGACACGAATGGCTCGGGGGAATCTGCCGGAACTAACCGGTAAGGCTAAATATTCTCAAAGACCGATAGTGAACTAGTACCGTGAGGGAAAGGTGAAAAGCAGCCCGGTAAGGGCGTTGAAATAGACCTGAAACCATATGCTTACAAGGAGTTGTAGTCGTCGCAAGACGATGGCAGCGTGCCTATTGAAGAATGAGCCAACGAGTTCTTGCATACTGCGGGCTAAGACCGAGAGGTTGGAGCCGTAGGGAAACCGAGTGTGAATAGCGCGTATGTAGTATGCTAAAGACCCGAAGCCAAGTGAGCTTGTCATGAGCAGGGTGAAGTTTGTCGAAAGGCAGATGGAGGCCCGAACCGGTAGACCGTGCAATATCTTCGGATGACTTGTGATAAGAAGTGAAAAGCTAATCGAACTTGGTAATAGCTGGTTCTCTCCGAAAGAGCTTTTGGGTTCGCGTCGTGCGTTCCCTACAGGGGTAGAGCACTGGAAGGTCTCAACAGGGAGCAATCTCGTGAGACCTATCAAACTCCGAATACTGTAGGTCAAGAGCACGGCAGTTAGACTCCGGGGGCTAAGCTCCGGTGGTCAAAAGGGAAACAGCCCGGATCTCTATTTAAGGTCCCTAAATTTACACTAAGTGCACTTAAGGTGGTGGAGTTTCTCAGACACTGAGGAGGTTGGCTTAGAAGCAGCCATCCTTTAAAGAAAGCGTAACAGCTCACTCAGTAAGAGATTCTGCGCCGCAGATAATCGGGGCTAAGTGTAGTACCGAAATTGAGGGCTTTCGTCGTATTCGTACGGCGGGGGCGGTAGGAGAGTTTTCGCATCTGCTGTGAAGGTAAAGGGGTGACCCATACTGGAGCGTTGCGAAGTAAGAATGTTGGCACAAGTAACCGCAATAGGGGTGAGAATCCCCTACGCCGAAAGAACAAGGTTTCCTTGGCGATGTAGATCAGCCAAGGGTTAGTCGGGCCTAAGGAGATGGCGAAAGCCGCATCCGATGGACACATGGTTAATATTCCATGACTTTTGCGATATGTGATGGGAGGACGGGGTCTAGTATGATATGCGCATTATTGGATTTGCGTTCGTGACGTAACGGCGTGTTCTAGGAAAATCCGGAACACTTTCTTTAATGATGAGTCAAAGCGTAGCGAAAATTCTGAGGTTCGCCTCGGGAAATGTATCAAAGCAGGCTCTCAAGAAAAATCTCTAAACTTAGTATCGTAGGAACCGTACCGCAAACCGACACAGGTGTTCAGCTCGAGTAGAGTAAGGCGAACGAGTGAGAAATCCCCAAGGAACTCGGCAAAAAAGCAGCCGTAACTTCGGAATAAGGCTTGCCCTGGGCATCACATTGCATGTGATGCAAGTTGTTAGTCGTTAGTTTCTAGTTGTTAGTAGATACAGGATTGCTTTTGTATTTTACTGAAAACTTAAAACTTAAAACTGATATCTAGTATCGCGCGCAGCGTGATGCCCTGGGGCCGCAGCTAAAGTATTTCTGGCAACTGTTTATCAAAAACACAGCTCCCTGCGAACTCGTAAGAGGATGTATAGGGGGTGACACCTGACCAATGCCAGAAGGTCAAACAACGGCGGTGTTGTATCTTCGGATATATTGCTGACTGTTGTAAGCCCTGGTGAATGTCGGCCGTAACTATAACGGTCCTAAGGTTCTGTATTTCTCGCAAGAGAAATACAGATGGACTGGGACTGTTATAGAAAAAGATAAACTAAATAAAAAATAATCATTACAATCTTTCAAAGCTGCCTCGCTGTACAGTAATGTGCAGTGGGTCCAAATACACGACTATATTCTGGGAAGTCTTTAATTTGAAGACGATCAGAAGGGAAGACACTGTTCTTTGCAGAATAGTGAACCCTCAGAGACCACACGCCGTGCTCCTCTCTTTATTGAGAGGATGAAGATATGGTCCTTCGTACGGGAAACGAAAAGCGAAATTCCTTGTCAGGTAAGTTCTGACGCGCACGAAAGGTGTAATGACTGGAAAACTGTCTCGGGGATCTGCTCGGTGAAAATACAATACCGGTGAAGATGCCGGTTACCTGCAGTTAGACGAAAAGACCCCAGGAGCTTTACTGTAACTTGATATTGAGAATACGTTTTACCTGCGTAGCATAGATGGGAGACTTTGAAGCGTCGCTTTCGGGTGACGTGGAGTCGTCAGTGAAATACCATTCTTGTGTGATGTGTTTTCTAACCTCATCGGCAAAAACGATGAGAGACAGTATCTGGTGGGCAGTTTTAGTGGGGCGCTATCCTCCTAAAAAGTAACGGAGGAGTTTATTAAGGTCAGCTAGGCGCGAATGGAAACCGTGCCGATAGTGCAATGGCATAAGCTGGCTTAACTGTGAGACGTCAGTGTCAAACAGATGCGAAAGCAGAACATAGTGAACCGATCGTTCGCATTAGACGCGACGAAAGATTATCTGACAAAAGCTACCCTGGGGATAACAGGCTAGTTCCGCCTAAGCGTCCACAGCGACGGCGGAGTTCGGCACCTCGATGTCGGCTCTACTTATCCTGGGGGTGAAGAAGCTCCCAAGGGTATGGCTGTTCGCCATTTAAAAAGTAACGCGAGCTGGGTTCAGACCGTGGAGAAGTTGATAGTTGTTAGTTTTAAGTTGTTAGTGAATTACTAAAAACTTGAAACTTAAAACTTCTTGACTGTTCCACAGTCTGAATCCTCAGAGGAAATTGAATAGTAACTATTCAAACTGTTTTAATTGAAATCAATCATACTATTAACTTAGTATCACGGCGGCGCTGTATAGAAATATATGGTGGCAAGCTAACTTATATCGGAGAAACCCGACTTTCAAATGAAAGGGGTAACGCCGAGGGAACCCCGTCGCTCGCGAGCGACGGGGGCCCGTAGAGACTGAATGTTAGCGTTCTCGCAAGAGAACAAGTCACAGTCCAATCCACTCAGGAATGAGTGAAAAATTTTCTTTCTGCTTTTTCGGGCAGAAGTGAATTGTAGGTGCGTGAGACAGGTTGGTCTCCTATCTACTGCAGGCGTTGAATTTTGAGAAGATTTGCTCCTAGTACGAGAGGACCGGAGTGAACGAACCTCTGGTGTGAGAGCTGTTCCTGCCAAGGGCAATGCTCTGTAGCTAAGTTCGGAATGGATAACCTCTGAAAGCATCTAAGAGGGAAGCCAGCTTCAAGATGAGAATTCGTTTGAGGGCCGTAAGAGATGATTACGTTGATAGGCTCTAGGTGTACGCACAGTAATGTGTTGAGCCGAGGAGTACTAATTACCCGATTTCTATTAGGAAATGTGAACGTCGCTTTGCTTTGTTCTGTTCTATGGGATGAATCCCATGTTGTTTGACGTATCAAATTTTGTGAAGTGAGTTTGCGCGGGATTAGCTCAGTTGGTAGAGCGTCATCTTTTCCCAAAGATGAAGGTCACAGGTTCGATTCCTGTATCCTGCTTGTAGTATCGTAATGCTGTAGCATGTGGTCAGTAGTCCTGGTGTGGTCGGGAAGATGCCCGGATCATCAAAACTTCCATGCCAGGCTACTAGCCATGCGTACTTACAAAATTCACACGCCTTCGGGCACACAGTGCAATCAATATCGATTGCGCTCACTTCACAGAGTTTGATAGTCAGACGTGTATTGAATTTTTTGTGTTGGTGGATTGACGCAGATGTTACACCCGTTCTCATTCCGAACACGGAAGTTAAGCTCTGTAGTACCGATGATACTCCTGTGGGGGAAAGTAGGTAACTGCCAACACAAAGCATTGAATACATTTTAAAAAGTCTCACTCACGTGAGATTTTTTGTTTGTATTTTTTTACTATCATTATTTTACTTCACTTTTATTTTTTCCTGTGGGGTGAGACTGGGATGGGCCCCAGTCGCAAGACCGGAGCGCAACGGCGCGAGGTGGGGTCGCGGAATTTTCTAGCAAGAAAATATCAGTGACAAGTAGCTAGTCGCCAGAACATAGCATTCAACTATCTCAATCCCAAAATAGCCCTATTTCTAGGGCTATTTTTCTATTTAAATATATTTGACAATATCTTTTTATATGATATAATTAATTTAGTAAGTACACTCCCGTCACCTCTCAAGTCGGAGTCAGCATGCGTACTTTGAAGAATGTCGTGATGTTTGTCGGATTGCTTGGATACGGATTGTTTATCGCAGCGATGTTGTTGAGTATGGGCCTTTTGCTCATCGGCGGCATTTGTATCGAACTTGCA
The DNA here is from genome assembly GCA_046597175.1 of Parcubacteria group bacterium. Classification (GTDB taxonomy): domain Bacteria; phylum Patescibacteriota; class Minisyncoccia; order Phycocordibacterales; family Zambryskibacteraceae; genus CAYLHJ01. The sequence goes on along the minus strand of JBKJKY010000031.1, from coordinate 693 downwards.
CAAACCACATTCAACAGCAAGAAGTACCCGCACCTGGGTGATTGGACCTTTGCTCAACTTGGCAGAGACCTTTCTCGTTTGTAATACCTTTCCGGCCGAAGGCCAGAGGAACTGTGTTGGTTGATTCAGTCGGAAGGAAAGTGGAGCTTCGCGCGGGTATTTTTTTCTGGTACTGCCAAGCCTCACAGGGGTTTTGTATCGGTATCGATCCGTTGTATGATGCCAGATCTTTGGGTCGGCCAAATTGGTACGATAAAACTCACCAGTTTGGTCCCGATCACAAGTTTCTTGTACCCATGTTGTCCGATTACCAGGCAAGTCAAGTCATTGTCTTAATGGCAGTGACTTCTGGTTTCGGATATGAAACGAGGCGGAACTCGAGAGGAGAAACAGTTGTAACGTTTTTATAGTCCCAGTACGCAGAGCACTAAGCCCTGCAGTACTGGGGCTTTTTGTTTGTCTAAATAAGCAAATAAACTGTGATAAAATGTGGACAATGGACTGGGCAACACGCAGAAAAATTCAATACCTGAGCATTCTTGTCACTGGCATTGTTGTCTTTTTCGTTATACCGTTCTATGCATTTATTTATAAAGCCCCAACGTGTTTTGATAATTTAAAAAATGGTGATGAGACGGGCGTTGACTGCGGTGGTGCATGTAAGCTTGTGTGCAGTAGCAAAATAGCAGAACC
>JBKJKY010000014.1:0-2831 GCA_046597175.1 Parcubacteria group bacterium | reverse complement strand
TCGGATACTTGCCAGGATTGTAGTGAGCGTGACATTGATGTTATCCTTTTAGGATTCATCATACCAAACTATTTACGGATAGGTTCTTAGTCCAGGGCAAGTTCACGATCTTATGGGACGCGCCGTCGAGCGCGGTTTGCAGCGCCGTGATCAACCAGAGCGCACCACCCCCTTAGAGCATCTCTCTGTGGATGAGAAGAGCCACAAGGCGGGGCATCTATAGTGGCTCCATTTGTCAAGACACAGAAGGGCCGATTTTTAAGCTGTCTCCCAGCTCTCCACAAGCGCTCCTTTTCCGCGCAGCCACAAGCGCTTCCACAGAGGTGGACGGGAAAAGGAGCTTCACACATCGAATTAAGACAGCGCCTCCGGCGCTACCGATTTCCCCACCGTCTCTGCCGTAGCGGCAGGTAGGTTAGTGGGCTTTGACATCAGGATCGCCTCTGGGATTACCTCCCCTGCATAAACCTGAGCAGGTGTTGCGTTACCTAAAGACTGATGAGGGCGGATACGATTATAAAAATCGAAGTACCTTTCCAACCCATAACGTGCTTCTGACGGATCAGCATACTCTGTTAAGTACACTTCTTCATATTTTACACTTCTCCAAAGCCTTTCTGTGAAAATGTTATCCATACAGCGTCCTCTACCATCCATAGAGATTTTTACCTCTGATTCTAACCACCGCTCTATGAACTTCTCACTGGTGAAGTGGCCGGGTACCCTCTGGGTGTGATCTGAATTTACAATTTCAGGAACAGCTTGACTCAAGGCGTTATCACGACAGGAGAGCACAAAGCCCATTTCTAAGCTGTTAGATAGCTCCCAAGAAACGACATAGCGGCTATACCAGTCCAAGAATGCCACAAGATACGTCCATCCTTTCGTCAAGCGAATATAGGTGATGTCCACTCCCCATACGTGATTGGGATGGTCAATGACCAGCTCGCGCAACAAGTAAGGGTAAAGGACATGCCCAGCTCCCCCTGGCACCGAGAGCTTAGGTTTAGGGTAAAGAGTAACCAATCCCATTTGCTCCCGATAGCGACGAATCGTATTTCTTCCTACGATAAGACCTTCGGTTGCCAACATATCTGTTATTTTCCGAGTCCCCAGGAAGGGATATGCCGTATAGAGTTCATCGAGACGATGTTTAACTTTGATTTCTTTAGGATTTGCTTCTCTTGGCTTATAGTACAGACTGGCTCTTGAAAGAGACAAGAGTTGTGCTTGAACTTCCAGAGTTAACCCGTCATCGTGTTCTATGAGTGCCTTTCTTTCAGAGTGTGTCAGGGTCGAGGCCAGATTTTTTTTTCATCCAATTCACCTGAAGGGTGAGCCGTCCGATTTGTTCGTAGAGTTCTGCCACTTTTCGTTCGTTTTCTGCCTCTTCTTCCTCAATTTTATCTTTTCTCTCGAAACTATTACAAATCGCGGCGAGAGCTGAGTCTCTCCATTTTGCTGCCAGAGCCGGATGAACCTCTTTCTCTGCTGCTATTTGTGTAAGGGGCTTTCCTCCCCGAAGAATGTCTAGGACAGTGCCTGTTTTAAAGGCCGAACTATATTGTTTTCTCATCTTGACTACCTACTCATGTTACGCAGTCATAGTGTGATAGCCAAGATTGGCTTGGCTCCTTTATCGGCCCGAAGCAGCGCAAAGGCACTCACCATGGCTGCATGGTAGAGTTTGGCCTTCTGGGCAAAGTGATTCAAACCACTACAAAGACGGCAAACCTCCATCTTCACGAAGGCAACCACACTACTAAACAGATGGTTGAGCTGGCTGCCCACACGACGAGCAGGTGACTTCGCAAACGAAGCATTACTCTTGAGACTCTTGTGATACTCTTCCACTTTCCACCGTTTTTGGTAGAGAGTAGATACGTCTGAAGCCGGTAAAGTCAGATCACTCGTACACAAATACAGAGTTTTCACGGAGCCATCTTCGTTTTGGAAGACCTGCCGGAAGATGTGAATTGGAAAACAAACGCCTTCCAGCCAGACATCTTGTATTGTCTCTGTGTTGAAGTCGAGATCAGTAATCTTTACCGAATTTCTTTTGTTGGCTGAAGCCGCTTCAAAATAGATATTTCGGTTATCTTTCACTGGAATAATGAAGTCTTTCTTCACTTTCAGCTTAATAAACTCCATGTTCTCATCTGAGGAATACCAAGTATCCGCAAGAACATAACGGAAGGGAATTTGGCGGGAAATCGTAGATTGAATCATCTGCCGCATCACTTCATTTTTTGAAATAGAGCTTATCCATTTTTCTTTGCCTGTCTTTTCATCTGTGACACGCTCTGTCTTATGGACAAAATGCAAAGATACAGGCAGAGACACTTCGTTACTGTAGTACAGAGCCGAAAGTAGATTGATGCCCTTGACGTTACGCCCCACGGTGTGATCCCAATACCAGCAAATGATCTCCGATTCGTCACTGTAGGCCTTTTCTTCGATGGTGTCATCGAAAATCAGGACGGCTTGCTCGTCTTGGATCTGCCGCAGATGCGGCTTGATAATCTTCCATAGATCCTTATTGTCGAACTCTTTGCCTGCCAGAAACCGCGTGATTTGATCGTGGCTCAGATGAGGAATGAGCCGGGCCATGCCGGTTGCGCTGGTTTGTCCAAAGGAGGCCAGTAAGTAGTCCGAGTACAGATCTAGGATTTGGTCAGTTCGAGGTGTCATCAGTTTTCAACGAGTCGGAGGGCTAAACCCAGTGTATCGGCTTCGCGCTGCGTAACATGAGATACTAGTATCTTTCCGCCTGAAACAGGCATGGTTCTGGATAGTTCTTTGGGAGACTTGTCTCCCTTGGAGTGACTGGC
>JBKJKY010000021.1:0-37129 GCA_046597175.1 Parcubacteria group bacterium | reverse complement strand
TAAGCCCGAACGGTTGCGGAGCCAAAAGCCTCAACGGTTGCGCAGCCAGAAGCCCGAACGGTTGCGGAGTCATAAGCCCGAACGGTTGCGGAGCCATAAGCCTCAACGGTTGGGGAGCCATAAGCCTCAACGGTTGCGGAGCCAGAAGCCTCAACGGTTGCGGAGCCATAAGCCCGAACGGTTGCGGAGCCAGAAGCGAAGGCTTTGCCTTCGCTTATCGTATGTTCCCCACTCACAAAAATCTTGAGACTTACGAGTTCAGAATCGGAGAGTTGGCGCAGAAGTCGGCATTTGCAAACAGCAATCTTATCACTGCCGTCTGTATGCGCCTCGCCGTCAAATTCGGACAGGAAAACAGTTGCGCCGTGTGCGTACCATTTAACCGGGGAATTGGTGAGATGCAGACCGCGATGACACACTTGAATATCACCATTGACTTCGTGCCACTCGCCCGGAATCCACTCCTCGCCATTCAGCACAGGGAGGGAATACGGCATATTGCCACCGTGAAACGATTTGCCATCTTTCAGGACTTTGTAATAAGGTGTAGTTTGAGGTACAATTTCCATGTAAGTTCTCCTAAGCCCTCTGCATCTCGTCAATGCAGAGGGCTTTTCGTTTCAATCCGTCAATTCCGCTATCTGAGCCTGAGTGACGTCAATCATCCGCTGGCGCATCTTCGCTCCGAACACATCTCCCGCCGCCTGCTTCTCTCGAAGTTGCCCTTGAAACTTCTCAAGGGTTTTCTGCAAATCGGCAATGCTTGCGGACTTCATCGGGCTGTTGGTCTGCTTGTTGTGCGAAACACCCGAATTGCGCGGATTGTTCTGAACTCTCATCTCAAGGCTCCAAAGTAAATTGCGAGAAGGGGGAGAACATCACTCTCCCCGTCCTGTCCGACGTTTCCTTCTCACAATTGCATTGTATCCTATCAGTTTGCATTTGTCAACTAATAGGCAACATTTTAGATAAAATAATTTTGGGTATTCAGGCGATTGTGTAAACTTCTGACTCTGGCGCATTTAATTCTCTTGCAATACCTGATACAATTCTCTCCGAAATGGGTTTTGTGCCGTTAATGACATAATAAAAAGTAGTTCGTGATATTCCCAATCGCTCGCACATCTTTGTGATGTGGACACTTTTGCGTATTTTATCAGTGAGCACCTTTGGGTTGTAGTTTTTTCCTTCCGATGTCTTCGCCATATTAACACCCCCTTCCTGTTCAGATTGTAGCATTAAAGTTTACGATTGTCAACTCCCAAAGTACAAATTGAAATGTTGTCAAAAAATGTTGCATATTTGGCAACATTAGTGTATTATATCAGTTGACAATCGTAAACCGGAGGGAGGTGAAATATGAAAGTTCCCATGTCTTCTTTTGGCGACTGGATTGACGTATTGCAAAAAACAATGCGCCCATCTTTAAGTGACCAGGAATTGGCAGACAAAGTGGGTTGCACGCGCCAACATATCTGGAAGATAAAACACGCACAAACTACCCTAACTGCAAATATGGTCAGATCTATTGCTGACGCTTTGGAAGTAGAGCAGCACCAGGCAATGCGATTTGCTTTTTTTGAACAAGAGCAAATCGCAACCCCTGAAGAGTTGACGCAAATTGTTTACAGTGTTCATCCTGCTCAACGCGCCGCTCTGGTGCAAGCCGTTCGCGCAATGGCGCAAGCATTGAACTCCTCGCAGTCTGTTTCTGCCTAATCGTATTATTTAGCCTGAACTGTAGGGTGAATAATCAAATACACAGACAGAAATTCACACGTTTTGTGAATTGTCTGCTCGCAAATTTATAGCATTCTTGCCCGTCTTGGAATTTTAGGCACGCTCTGAATTTTCTTTAAAATACGGGTTTAAATACCGAACTGATTTATGAGGTCGCATGTATGCCCGGAAGCACACGCCCTAATCGGATTTTAATAGCCATCTGCATTTTAACTGCTACAACCGCCGCAAAAATAGTTCACCCTGTGATTCTTTTCACACGCCCCATTGTTGATAAATCTGTCTGAAAAGGTTGACAAATGAATACTAAAACTGTAGAATCCCCTCCATCAAATCGGAAAAGGGAGAGGATAATGCTGATTGCTGATTTGTTGTTGGATTGGATTGAATCCGATAGGTTCAAGGGATTGTCGGTCAAAAGCCGTGCCACGTATGCCAGTGGAATGCGAGCGTTCAGTGCCGCGCATGTGGGCTTGACACTGGGAGGATTGACGTTTGCCAAAGTACGAAACTACCTCGTGAAGATGCACGCGCACAAACCGTCCTGTGTCGGTGGAGCGAGAGCTGCAATAAGGCATTTTTGCCTCTATGTCGCGGAAACCTATGGCACATTTACCGCGCCCTCGTTTGATTTCGATTTGCCGCGTGTTCCCCGTCGACAGCGCGATCCCGTTCCCAGTGAGCACGTTGCACGAATAGTCGAAGCCGCTTCCCGCCTTCCCTGCCCTCCGTATCGTGCTGCACTTTACCGCGCTTCGGTTGCGATTTTGGTTTATAGCGGCATGAGACGGTCTGAGGTCGTCACGCTCTCAGAAGATGACTTCGATGCAGAGTTAGGCATCATTTATATTCGGCACGGAAAAGGCGACAAGGCACGCAAGGTGCGGATGCCATTAGAGGCTATCACTATCATCAATGCCTATCGTGGATTGAGAGGGAAAGTGGAAGGAAACGCCCGACTGCTCCAATGGCGGCACGGGAGGCAGTTTGGCGAAAGTGGACTCATCACGGCGGTTGCTATGTCGTGCAAAGTCGCAGGAGTGCCGAAATACTGCTGCCATCGGTTCCGGCACAGTTACGGCACACGGCTGGTGGAGCAGGACGTTCCCCTCTCTACTATCCAAAAACTTATGGGGCACGCGGATTTGTCCACAACGGGAATGTATTTGCACGCAGGAGAGGGTTCCATGAAGGACGCAGCGGAGAAATCGGCAAACCTGTCACCGAAACGTGAACTCCCTCAAAAACACCGCATCCGTAAAAATATGCGGTTGAGATAGAGAATTTTAGAGGCTCCTCTGCTATACTTGTGATCTCCATTTATTGCAGAGGAGTTCTTTTCATGCAGTGTCAGAAGTGCGGATATATGATGACGGCATTTGACAAAACCTGTCCGCGTTGCCCTCAAATACAGCAGCCTCAAATTCCCATGCCGCCACAGCAAGCCGCGTCGCAAAACCCGGTTATTATGGAAGTACCTGTCGGGTATTCACAGCAAATGCCGCCTCAATATCAACAGGGCTATCCTCAGCATCCTCCTGTTGTTATCATTCAGCAGACAGCGCAAAACAACGAGCCTCGCAAACCAAAACTTACCGCATTCGCCGCGTTCGGCATTACTTTTGCAGGATTTGGAATCGCCTTTGCTATCATTGTGTTCCTGTTATTCCTTAGTCTTTGCATGATAATTTTATCTTCGTGTTCCAGCAGTATTCGAAATTCTGAACGCCGTGTCAATCAAGCATCTACAGAAATCCCAAAACAGATCGTTCCGACGAAAACCAATGCATCTTACAATTCATATAATCCACCAACCGCACAGCGTCCAGTCAAAGACGCCAGTGCCCACCGTGCGGAATTCCTCAGAGCACTTAGCAATGTTGAGGGAATGTCGGATTGGATAAAGCAGGTTGGCAGAGGCTTAGATGAAGATGACCTCTTGATTGTTGTTTCCTCAAACTGGCATTATCAGCCACGTCAAATGCGCCTTCAAATGGCACAGGCTCTTTGGAAAATCTGGGCAGGTATCCATTCTCCTAAAGAGCCTGATAAAGCAAAAATATCGCTCAAAGATATGATGGGCAACCGTGTCGGCGGTTCAGGTATTATGGGAGGCTCATTGGTTCACGTTGACTAATTTTACAGCGTGACTGTCGAGCCTCCAACTCTCGCTTTGGAAGCGGACGTATCACTTCGATACCACGTATCCCCGTCTTTGACCACAGCAGGGTCGGCGGTCACGACAAGCATCTTGCTGAGGTTTTGCGCGTGCAGTCGCCGTGCATTCGATACCGAGGTCACGGTGCTTGTTCCTGTGACAGCCTGCCCCCATTTGAGAGCCGCGCCCTTGCCATCGGTGTCCGAAGGCGGCGTATCGGATTGATTGACCGTAAACTCACCTGTCTGTCGTAACCACAGCCGATTAGTATCATTCGGTGCTAATCCGCCAACGGTCACAGTTGCCGACTTCTCCACATAGGTTCCGACAATGCCTTCCAGTGCCGTGATGTCCACACTCAATCCTGTGCCGATGGAGATTGCGCCTCCCGTAATTGCACCGTCGCCAATCAGATTGGAAAGTTTCTCTACCCGCGCCGCCACGATGTTAATCCTGCCCTCTATCGCATCGAGCCGCGCCTGAAGGTTTCCGGCAAAACTGCTTGCCCCTCCGACTGGCACAGAGGCAAGAGCCGCCGACACAACAGGGTCTTGAGGCAGAGGAAGTTTCTGATCTGTTGTTGATGGATATGTTGCCGCCATTATGAGAAGTCCTTTCCATTAGTGGAGGTGACATACGTCAACGTGCCACTGCTCCGATAAAATAGCCCAATCCGCACCTCACCGCCACCTGCGTTGAAATCTCTGACGGCAATATCGTCCGCATCTACGCCGCTTGTGATATTGGTTGTGCCGTTCTCAATCACGCTGTTGCTGCCATCGAGAATTTTATAATCAATGCCCTCGGTCGCATTGCGCCAATTGAACAGCCGTCTGCTGTCCGGTGTTACCACAAAATCAGGGAAGGTTCCTGTGCCAATCGTCACTTCACTGCTCCAGTTCTCGCCTTCATCGGTCGTGTACCGACTGTAGACCACATCACTTCGCACATACACCAAATAGAGCCGTTGCGACTTCTCGCTCCGTTCCCAGCGAATACGCGGACGGCTGCCGTCAATCTCGGTATCCACTGGGGAAGGGAATGTCGGAATGACGCCCTCTCCCATGGCAATTCGCAGGGTATCGGCTTCGCGCCACATTACCGCATGGCGTTTGGCAGGAGAAACATCGTAGGCAAGCCCGTCGCCGGTTGTCGGTGTGACAGGTCGAAACACAATCCGCAGCGACTTGCGCGGAGCGAACAAGGCGGTCACGTTGGAATAAGGCAACTCTCCTGCCTCGCACTCCACTTTCGCCTCCCTGCCTCCATAGACAAAGGGCAAATCTGAATTATACGCTCCGATGGCATCGCTCACCCCTGTTCCTGCCGGTGTGCTGTCAAGGAGGTTAGTGAGCCGCACCGTCGTATCGGGCACGCTCTCATTGTTCAGTCCCAAAACCAAACCAATCGCTCGCCCTCTCAGGAAAGATGCCACTCGCAGTATCATTGCGCCATAGCCGCCCAACTCTGCCCAATCACCGGGGTTAGGATACCAATCGGTCATCACCGTATGAAGCGTTTGCCCGACAATCGAAATCCCTGCCGACATATCGAGATCAATGGCATATTTCCACTCGGTTCCATTCCACCATGCCCCGCTGTGCCATAAACACCAAGCCGGAGCGGTTTCACACAGATAATAGGGCAGTTCATCGGTTGGACCCGTTGCCGCATTCGCCGTCATTGAAAACCCATTGGAGGGATACGTGCCGTCCATTATCCAGTTTTTGATGGTCTGAATACTGCGCGGCGACCATGCGAACGGGTCGGTTGTGGCACGGATAATGTCGCTCTGCTGCTGGGAGGTTTTGCCGCCCGAATGACCTGCGCCGTTGCCGTCCGTCTCACACCGCAGGAAGTCGTTCCGGTATTGGTGAGGGTTATCACTCAGGCTGTCCTGCTCTACAAAATTATTGTGCGCCGGACAGACGATGAGACGGGTTTTGTTCAGCCGAACGAGTTCTGCTTTTTCTGCTGTGAACGTCGTGTCTGCCGGAATGCCCTTGAGGATAATACTCTCAATAAAGGTGACGCCCCATGCCCAACTGTCTGCCCTGAGAATAGGGAATTTGCTGTCCTGCGTATCGGTTGTTTCTGTGCCGTCAGGATTGCAGAGGTCAATGATAATGTTGGTATAGGTTCCGCCATTAGGAACAGTCAGTCCTACGCCGTCTTTATCATGGCTCCATGTTTTCGTGCCGAGTTGGATACTCTCCAGCGTAATGGGATCATCGCCGTCATGCTTGAGAGGGAGTTTTAGATACCGATAGCCGTCCGCCGAAACCTTCCCCGCATACAATGGTGAATGACTGCCCTGCGCTCCGTCCGCCGTGTCATCGTCGGGTAAATCATAAGGCGTATCGTCTATCGCTGTCCAACTTCCTGCGAGCTGTAAAGATGCCGCCTGAGAGAGCGTTCCCACTGCCCAACGCCATCCGGCAATGTCGGCTTGACTGGCGTTGGCATTTTCAGACGCATCAAGGAGAGCCGCCGCTTGCAGTTTACATGAGGTCGCTGTCCACTCATTGAGCAGCTCTGTTCCCAGACTGCCGCCACCGCGCCCGAAGAAATAGACCTCGTACCGCTTTTGTGCAAATGTCGCACTCCACACGTCCGAAGCAGAAACAACGCGCCCGAAGGGATACGCCGGGTCGCCGTAAACAACCACCTTCATCACCGCAGGATACGGCTGCTCAAACGCCCGAATAATGCCCCGGTAATCGACTTGCCGATTGGGATAGAGCCTCGCCGTCGTCTGTCCGTTCGACGGCTGAACAGTCCCGCCCGTGTCTGCCGCGCTTGTGACGGTTGTTGTGACACTGCTTCCTGCACTGAGGGAAACACTCCATCCGTCGCCACTCTGCGAGCGGGTTTTAGTCGGAGTGACAACAATGGCAATATCGTCAAGCGTGGCACTCACAGAGGCATACGCCGTGCCTCCTAAGACATTCTGCCCTGCGCTCTCATCAACGCCATAGACCACTTCCACACTGTCCACAATGTCAAATTCTGCGTGAGCGTTTCCAATGTCGGCAACCATCTTTCCGCCCGGACGTGTCGCCATATAGAGCCGAAGTGGAGCCGTGATTGTGCCATCGTCGGCAACCTCATCGGGACCGGGTTCTGCCCACTCTTCGACATTGACCGTAATGGTTCCAGTCGCCGAAATGAAGCCGGTCGCCTGATGACTGTTCGGCGTGCTGACACCATAGCCCCAAATACTGCCAAAATCCAAAACATCAGGCGCAGGCGCATCCACAACGCCATTGGCGTCTGCGACATAATAGATGCCATATTCCCAGTCTAAGCGAGAAAACGGTGTGCCCGGTATATCGGAATTGACATACCGCCGCGCACTGATACTGCACCCTGCAAACGAGCAGGACACACCCGGTGTCGCTTCATACGGCGCAGGATGGTCATAGTCAATGAAGCCGTCTTCCGGCTGCAACTCCACCTCACTGTCGAACAGGTGGGCAATGGTTGCCGATAACGAGGCTTCAATTTCGATGGTGTGCGTTCGCCCGGTTTTGTATGCCATAACCTATCTCAGAATTATCTCTACTTTGCCTTCGCGCCGCTCCGTTATGAATTTCTTAGCAATCGGGTCAAATTCCATGTCATAACGGTTTTTGGCGTCAGGCTTTCGTACCATCAGGACAACATAACCTTCCTCTTCAGACGCAATGCGGCAAAGAGACGAAACATCTTCCCCGTCAAGTAGAACCTTCTCAACAGGAACAAGATGCCTATTCTCGCCTGTGTTCATATTAATTGTCATATCACGTACCTCTCGACGTTGGGATCATCGGGAGCATGAACGCCAAAAACAAAGACGGGTTTCATTTCGCCGCCTACTTCGGTGAGCAGTTTCGACTGAACTTTTTGCGCCGCGTCTTTGATGATTTCGCTTCCTGCTCGCATTCTGCCGCCCTTGCTTGCATTCCGCTCTTTTCGCATCTGTCGCCCTGCTATTCCTGTTCCAATTCCCATTGTCTACTCCTCCGATGCGCCGATATAAACGCCGGTGTATTTCGAAGGACGCCATACCGTGCCACCTGCGACCTCTTTCTTGAAGTCAGTTTCATAGGTTTCAATGCGATACCGTCCCATGCCATCGAGATTGACCACATCGCCGCGCCAGAATGGAACATTGTCAGGAAACAGAAGCCAGTCGCATTCCCATTCTGCCGTACGCTCAGGATATCCAATCGCCGCGCCAAGTTCTGCTGCTGCCCATTCCGCCGCAGATAGCCGAGTGATAGCCGGGTCAAGCATGCGGTAGATAATTGGTTCGCCTTGCCAGCGTTCGGTTCTCTCTTCGGTTGCCGTGTCAGGCACTTGCGAATCGGGGTCAATCCAGTAGCCATAGAAACCCGCGCCTGTTTCTCGGTCATAGCCTCCTGCGTGAATGTCGTTTGCTTCAGGGGGAAGGGTCTTCTCATCGAAGGAGCGATATACACGCCGCACCTTTTGCGCGTCCGCCTCCTCTTCGGAATAGCCTTCAACAATCAATCCCGCACGCGCCTCCGCAATGGTTCGCCACAGGGTTATTCCTGCCGTTATTGGTAGCGCATCTTTCCGCCGAATGGTGAACTTTGGCGTTGTTGCTGTAGGAACCCAGCTCATGACCGAATTCTGTGCCCAATCTTCCCAGAGCCTGAGTATCCACTGCGCCACCGTATCGCCATCTTCCGGCATTAAATCCCATTCGCCGTCTGATTTGTTGTTGCCGGGAAGCGTGAAATTGAACTCATCAATGGCGATGTCACTGTCGGCATAGCCTGGCAATCTGGCAAGCCATTTGAACGCCGCCGTCAATCTCCATCCTGCAAAGGGGATAGGGCGGCGTATCCGATAGTTCTCGAATGCTACCCATTGATCTCGCCATTCCCACTGCTGCCGCGTCAGTGCCTCATTGCCTTCAACGATTGCCGCATCTGTCCACTGAGGAGCCTGAGAACGCCCTCGAAACCACAGCAGACTGCCGACCGTTACCCCGACTGTTCGATTGCTAATCCGCCGCGCCAGAGTGACACGGCTCTCCAGTTGCTCGACTGTCCGCACCTTCAAATTCAGAGAGACGCCACTGGGAGTATCGGGAACGGATAGGCGGCACTCTGTCACCAAGTCGGTGATGTCGGTATTATCCGCAGGGGTCAATGCCGTCAGTGATTGGGTTTGCGCTGCCACGCCATAAATAAACGGGGTCTGCTTCCCTGTGCCGGAAAGAGCGACTTTTATGCGGACATCGGTCGTACTGTTGTTGCCGACAAAATCCGTCGTTCCATCGGCAAAGGTGAGGGAAGCGGTTGCAGCAACCGCCGGATTGCTTCCAAACTTTTGCCCGTAAAGCACCGTGGAGTATCCTGCTCCTGTCGGTGGAGCAGTTTCCGCACTGAGTACCGGACTATAGAGCGTGCCGGAGGTTGCCAGTTTAATCGGCGCGGCTTGCACACAGGCGGTTCCACTGGGTACGCTCCACCGCAGTTTTGCCGATGGGAGAACAATTCGAGACGGTTCCTCTTCATCAATGTCGTCAAACACATGGGAGAAGCCGCCTCCAAGCGAGGAGATAATGAGGAGTTCCCTTCCGCGTATCGGCAGGATAACAATCTCAATGACCGTATCGCTCTGCACTTTGGAAATCGGCGTTGTTTGAAACCCTCGCGGAGCATCGTCAAGTTGAGCAATGTTGCCAGATCCGACAAGTACGCCGTCCTTGTAAACATCACAGGCTCCGTCGCTGAAAATCTTCTGCGACACATTCCCGCGCTGGACTTCCAGACGAACGAACCTGTCGCCACTTCCAAACCCGTACAGAGCAAAATACATTCCTGTGTTGGCATCTAAGGTTTCGAGTGTTTCAACGGGTCCCGTTCCGTCACTATTGAACAGGAACACGCCCGGAAACCCGCCGATTTTATGCTCTTTCCAAACCATCGAAGCGGCGATATTATAATCGGCTTGACGGAACCGCCTGTAGTTTCCTGTAGAGGAGCCGTACCATTCGGGCGTGGTACAATAGGGTTGAAGCATGGCAGTATAGGTGACCGCATCCACCCAGACGTTGATGGAGTTGGCAATATCCCACCCTAATGCACCGCTTCCTGCCAATTTGCCCGAACGCAGGAACCGCTGATGATCGACCTTGTTGCGGCTTTCCTCAATGTCGGAATAGAGCGAAAGAACATCCATTATTGATATGCCTCAACCCGTTGTTTCTGCATCTCATAGCGTTGGAGCATTTTGGCGAACCATCGGTCAAAATCGGCGTCACCACTTCCGGCGACTTGCACCTTGACCGCGCCACCTCCGCTTCGCAACTGGAAGCCTCCGAGTGCTGAATTCGCTCGCTCTCCACCGCCGACAACGAACCTCCGCAACTCCTCCATTTTGTTCGTGTTGGAAGCCGTTTTGCCGGTATTGTCGGCAATTTCTTCGAGAACTCCCGATTTCTCTCCTGCGCCTGAGAAGAAGGGTTTTTTGCGCCCATCTGCGAGCATTCCATCAAGACCGCTTCCTGTCGAGCGATTACCAAAGCCCTCCATAATCGCATCGGCTCGCTTGCCAATGTCACTGAACTCACTCCCAAGAACGTTGGTGTCTAATCCCTTCATCATGCGGTCTATGAGGGCTTTTCCGCTGTCCTGCCCCATACTGTCCACGAACATCCGAGAGCGAGCATCTTTATCACTCCAAGGTGTCAGAACATCGGTTTTGGCGGCTTTGCCCTGTGCGATTTTGGCTTCCAGTTCGGCAATCTTTTTGCTGTTATCTTCAGAAAACGGAAGGCGGGCAGTCCATTTTTCTGCCCAAAGTTCGACTTCGTTCTTTTCGATTTTGATTTCATTCCATTTTGCGGAGAGCCAATTCATTCCTTTGGCAAAGATATTCCAAAGAGACTGCGCTCCATCAATGGCATTGTTGACCACCCATGCGCCCATATCACCAAGGTTACTGAACAATGTCCGCACCGCCATCGTTGTGACTTTGAGAAGTTCAGGAAGCCTCTCCAAACCTGCGGCAATCCACGCCATGCCCGATTGCAGTCCGCCGCCGTCTAATCCGAACAAGCCGACAAATCCCTGCGTAATTCCTGCGATAATGCCGCTTTTTGTGAGGTAGTCCAGCATGTCGGTGACTTTGGCGAGCGGAGGGAGCAGTGAGGTCATAATGACCTCACCTGCCGCTTTCATAGCACGTCCACCGGCGTCCATTGTTGAGGCTATCTTTGCCGCTGGGCTGTCTGCCATCATCTTGCGAATGGCTCCGAACTTCACATCGACAATCTTCTCAACGGCGTTCATGGCGTCAATCACTGAGCCTTTGTATGCTCCGCTTTTATCAAACTTCAATCCCTGACCTTGCAAATCTTCCTTACTGATACCAAAGTCACGAAGCCGCTCAAATGCCTCCCCGAAGTCTCCTGATTTCAGACGTCCGAGTGCGCGGGTCACTTCCAAAACGGAATTTGCATCATCACCCATCGCCGTAGCAATGCTCTCTGCCATGGGAATGACGCGCTGAAGATTTAGCCCGTAGGCACTGGCGAGCGCACCGGCTTTGGCAAGCGCATCAAGCCCAAAGATAGACGGACCCGAAAGTTCCTCTAAGAACTTCATGGCTTTTCGCGCTTCGTCCATACTGCCCGTGAATGCCGCAATTCGGCGCGTAGACGTGTCGAAATCGACTGCCATATCAAGAGCCGATTTGCCAGCCATTAAAAGACCGCCGACTGACAACGCCCCGCCAACGCTATTGAGCATCCTCAGGGGCGTTGTTAAGCCGGACATAATTATCGAACCGGCTTTCTGCGCCGCGCTCGCTGTCTCTTTCATGGCAGACGACGCGCTCCGCATTGCGCCCTTGAACGTCGTTTCACCAATGACCCGCAACCGCGCTGTGACATCACTTTCCGGCATTACAAAATCTCCTCAAGGTCAGCATCGTCTGCACCGCTTCCCCGCTCTTCCCGCTTCATTATCTCCAGCGCAACCCACTCTAAAGCCTCAGCATACTCCTGCTGTGAAAATCGGTCTGGATGCTTTCGCAACTTCAGACCGATTTCAAGCAAATCACGGCGGAGCGGGTCGCCGTCAATCTTCACACAAGCCTTCTATCTCCGCCTTTTGTTGAGAGGGCACAATGTCACCAATTTTGATTTGGATGACATTGTAGAGATAGTCCATCATTTGACCGCACTCTTTGGCAAGAGCAAGGCATTCCCGCTGCCCTAACTTTGGCTCGACGGAAAGCGTGTGTATCCAATAGCATCCGACTGCAACTTCCTTCTTCGCTTGATCTGTCGGGTCAGTTATGGCAAACTCTTTGAAGGACGGATGGATACGATCCCCTGCCAACATTTCTGCAAATGCCGTTGCCTTTTTACGCAATTCGACATACTCGGAACTGTCGGCAAATGTCTTGAATGTCAGGCTCACTGTCACGCCGTCGTTGTTTTTGAGGTCAACGGTGAAGCGTTCATTCGGGTCACGTCGGAACATGGACAGCAGGGAACTGCCCGTCAAAGGCGTCTCAGGATCGATTTGGTTTTTGTCGCTCATTCTTCCCCTCGATTATGGTTCCCACTGTCGGCTCTGCTTCCATCGAAGACAGTCCGCTTGCGGGGTCAATCAATTCTTTCGGCGGTTCGTGCGAGATAGGAGGCAGTCCGCCCAGTGCCTCCTCTGGTTTCTTCTGTGCCAAATTGCACCTCCCTCAGATTTATGTCGGAGCGGTAATTGTTGCCACACCTTGTCCCTTGAGCGTGACCTTTTGCTTCTGCAAAGAACGCTTTGCACTCGAATGCGAGCCGCTTCCGACAAGCATCTGCGCCGCGTAGGTATTTGCGCCGGAAGTATAAACCGCCGCAACAGATGTTCCTGCCAGTGCTAAAAGGTGCGCCTTGGAGAGTGCCTGAGAGGTTCCACCAGTGAAGGCGTTTACTTCCATGGTAATGTTGCGCCCGACTGCCCATGCGAAGTCCCAATCATCTCCGATGCCACTCGCCTCTTCATCGTGAACTTCAATACTGACCGTCACATCAATAATGTCGCCGATAAATTCCGTTGCTTCGAGTGTGAACAGCGAGACCGTTAAGCCCGATTTTCGATAAACTGCCACGTCAAATCCCCCTTATATTCGGTGCATCTGCACCGCGTAGACGCCGCCCAAACACTGCCACATGGCGTCACCCTCTGCTTCACTGTCCCTGAGATTACTCTCCTTGAAACAGCCTAACACATTAAACTTGCCGCCAAACACCTGCGCTGTGTTTGTGATGAGGATGCTGTGAACCACTCCTGCCAGCGTTTCCACATCGGCAAGCGTCCGACTGAGTACCCAGCACTTCACAAGAAGCAGGATTTCCGTGCCGCCATACTCAATTCCCACCGCATCATCGGGGCGTTCGCTCTGGAACTGCACGGTGATATACGGCTCGGTGGAAAGCGTATCGGGAACAATGCCCTCATACGCCACAATCTCCTGCGCCGCCAACGCGCCGATAATATAGCGAATTGCAGCAGTTATCTCGGTCATCAGGCTTCCTCACTCATCACGCGCTGGCACTCTTCGATAAACTGAGGTCTGACGATCTCAGCCGCTGGAGCCATAAACGGACGCGCCTTCATTGTTCGTATGCCATACTCCAAATCGGCGGCATAGTCCGCTGCGACCGTGACCGTTGCTTCCAATGCGCCCGGTTTCATATCCGTCTGAATGGAATTGACCAAGTTCCCTGTATCCGTCGCTGGTGCTTCTCCTGCAGCGCTCGCCTGATGCGCTCTGCCCTTGCGCGTGTACGTTCGCCCTGATTTGGAACCCGTCTGAATGCTCTTCTTGGCTTCACGCTCCACTTTCAATGCCGACTTTCGCACAACGCCGGAAAGCCGCTTGAGTACGCGGTCAGAGAAAGAGGTCATGTAATCTGTCACGGTCACATCAATATCGAGGTTCATCAGCGCACTCTCCTAACCATTGCGGTCAACTGGAGCAAGTCGGGTCGCCCTGCGTCTGAGCCTTCAACCGAATAGGTTCCTGCCCCGGAGACGATGGCACGATAGGAGGGCAACACTTCGATATTCCATGGCAGTTTCAACTCAAACACATCCACTTCACGCAGTTTGTCGGCAATGCCTTTCTGCTGCATTTTGGGAACAACTAACCGCCCCATAATCTTCGCGCCAACGTCGGTCCATACTTGTGAATGTCCACCGAGCGCATCAACCACGTTGGTTTGCGATTGGAGTTGCACATCTTGGGTAAACGTCCCTTCAACTGCAGAGCGCATTGAGGCAAGTTGGCAAGCAGAGAGCAGGGGCGTAGTGCAGGACATGGGTTTCTCCTAAAACGCCCGTGATTGATAACTGAACGTGCCGGTCAATCGGACAAACGGTGTCAGGGTCGAGCCGGTCTTACTCGTTTCCCGCATTGCCCAACGAATATAGGTTCCGTCCTGTCGTTTCTCAAATTCCGAATAGTGCTTGTACTCCACTCCTGCCAGCCGGAAGTACACAATCACCTTCGCCATCGAGAGTAACGGAACCACGTCCACCGAAGCAGGGGCGGTATTGAACACAAACGGCTTGCCCTCTGGCGTGAGTCCGCTTCCAATCGCTGTGCCTGACAGCGTTGTTTTTGCGCCGATGGTGTATTCGGTCACATTGTAGGAAGGAGAGAACTTCTCGCTCCCTGAGACTGCCGAACCGCTCGCACTCACCTGCTCCATGAGGTTGCTTGTCCGTGCCCCTGCGGAGTGTGTGAGGAGTGCGAAGAGTGCAAGTGCTCCTGCCATTCCAACCATTGATAATCGTTTCATTTTGTTTTCTCCTGTCCCCTTCCTAAATGCGCATAATCGCCTTGAATTCTGCGTCCGCCACGTCACACATGCCCAAGCTATTGAGATGCAAGGAATCCGCAAAGAACGGATTGGCAGGATAGACTCCCCCTGCCAAAAATCGGCTGTAAAAGTCAATGAAGCCACAATTGTTCTGCGCCGCAAGTGCTGCAAGTGCCGGAGTATACAGTGCCTCAAACGTGCTGTGAGGAGTGATCGAAGAGGGGAACGGCGATTCGATAATCACATCTCCGCTCACTTTTGCCGCCGTGACTACCAATTGAATATCTGCCATTACTGCGGCAACGGGTCGAGACAACGCCGCGTCATTGATGCTTAATCGGACTACTGTCAAATCCGGCGCGATTGCCTGTATCCACGGGATTGCGCCCCATGTGGTCGGGCTATTGACCCAGTCACTCGCTCGTGAGGAGGCAACCCCTGCATTCATCACTTCAATCTGCGGAATCGCCGAGTTGTACGCCTCAATCGAAAGAACAAAGACTGTGCCGCCTGTGGAAGAGATGGTGACTGTGTTCGAGATGTTTGCAGACGCGGCAGAAACGGTGACCTTCTGAATGGACGATGCCCCTGCACATGAGAGATTGGTTGTGCCACCACCCGTTGCAGTGATGCCCAGACTGCCTAATCCCGTATTGCGGATGTAGTAAACCACGTACCTATCGGCGAGCACCCCCGGCGTGCAGACGAGGTTTCCCGCCGGGTTATTGGCACTTGCCGAGGAGGAACTTCCTGCCCCGTAACCTCCGCCTTCGCCCCATCCTGTGCCATAAGACCACCGATCATCAGGCGACGTGTTTTGCGTGGAGGTCGCATTCGTCAGGGCGTGGATTGCCGGACAATAATAACTGTTGAATAGTTTTGTCAGATAAGCAGACGGAGAGGAGTTGACACCGATAGTTGCGTATGTATCGCCGCCTGTTCCCTGCTCGGTGCTATCGCCAATTCGCAGATGCTTTGCATTGACACCCCCATTGCGTGTGGTTGCCACTGCCTTACGCCATTTGGAAAAGTTTGCCGCCGTGAACCCTGAGACAGTAATCTCGGTCGAATCACTCCATACCGGCGCGTCTTTCGTTCCAGAGTTCCAGTACCGGCGTCCGTTGCTCAGGTTGATCACGCGATCCCCAATGTCCGCAACCCCTGCCAAATACCCCGGTGAAGGGGCACCGTTGATTTTAAATTCTGCCATGATTGGTCTCTCTCATCCTCAAATCAGAGGAGGGGAGCGGTTTTCCCCTCCCAGTCCCCTTCCGCCTCTGGGAAGTCTTAACTGCTGTCGTGTGTCGTTTCCGACTGCACCACCGTCGCCACCGTGTTTGCCGCCGCATTTGCGACATTGGTGGAGAGCAAGGAACTGATGTCTGTTGTGACCCCTGAACCCCCGATATTATCAATTTCAATCCAATCAGGGGCAGATGTTGTCCCTCGGTTGAAATACAAACTGCCCGAAATGTTATTAATAACCATGTCGCCAGTTTCAGCAACGCCTGCCAGATAACTGCTATTTGGCAGACCGTTCAGCACATAAGACTTCACGACTTCACCCCTTGTATTTTGCGTACCATATCGAGATACAACGCTACCGGAAAGTAGGGACCGGGATCTGTGTGCGAGCCGCCCAGTTCAGGATAAGCCTTCGTGATGTTCCAGTGCGAGGTGATACCCTTCTGTCCCGCTTTTATGTCCGCAGGAGAAAGCCACTGGCAAGGTATATCGAACTTCGGCAAGAGAATGCGTCCGACAAGTTCTGCCGACAATTCCAACATCGCCTTGCTGTACGCATCAAGCCACTCGGAAACCGTTTGCCGCGCAAATCCCGCATGTTCCAGATGAATGCCGTCCTTGTTTGCGCCCGGAGCGCAGTAAGCAATATCTTTCGTCTGAACACACTGCACAACCGAATTATTGTCAAGGCAATAGTGAGCAGAAACAGGCTTTTCCACCGTCTGAAAATAACGAGCGCAACTCTCTGCTGTCTCGCCTTTTTCCGCCGCCTCCATCGTGTGAACGACTATCAGCCGAACCTTGCGCCCGGCAGGAATTTCCTTAAAATGACGGGCGGCAACAAAGGGAATTTGATTGGGCAGTCGGCTCACTGCGGCACCTCTTTGTTTTTCTCAGGGGAGGTGACAACTTGCAACCCTGAGCGCACATCAGAGCGTACACGCGGTGCAGAAGATGCCTTCCGTATGCTCTGCGATTTGGTGAACAGATACACGCCCACCATTGTCAGAGCGCGGTCAATAATTGCATTGACAGGATGTCCGAGCGCATCGCTTACAATGACCGACACGATACACAGGACAAATATCCCGATTGCACCCATGACAATCAATTTTTCATTTTCAGGCTCTTCCACGTCGCCCACCATAACTCTGTCTATCCAGAGCGACACGCGCCGCGCTATCGACAGTCGCACCTGCGGAATATTAACTGGCACACTGCGTACATTCGTACCAAAATCAGAACTCACCATCTCTGTTTCTCCCTGCACAGTAAGACAGGGGAGAAACAGAAGCATCATGGACGGTTTAGCCCTGTCAGATTGTATTGATAATTGCGGGTTTGCCGCGCTTTTCGAGCACTAATTCAGCCGGTTGTTGTCCCAGCGGTAATGCGGGTCAACGTCGCCGGTGTTGACACTCAAATCCTCATAGGTTTTCACCCGTGACGTTATGGGTTCCATGCGTCCGCGCCACATTCGCGCCATCTTCTCGCACTGCTCTGTGATTTGCGACCGCTTGAAACTCTGACCGCTCTCCGGGGCAAAATCGAACTCTCCTGCCGCGTTTCCGGCTTTCAAGTCCCATCCGAATGCCACGCCTGCGGCAATATCCCATGAGGGAACCCAATTCGCATCGGTGGTCAATCTGCCTGTGCTGTCGGTGCGTTTTGCCTCTGCCACACAGAGGTCAATTTCCACCTGCGTCAGCGTCGGGCACACTTCCCATTTGGTGAGCGTTTTGATTTGGGTTTCGGCAGTTTCGGCGGTCATTTCGGCTGGCATAGCATCCTCACAAAGTCTTTCCCTCTCCCAGTTGCGGGAGAGGGAATACAAACTCAATCCGACTATGCGAGCACTCTCTGTGCCGCCGCCGCCCGGAGGTCACGCACTCCGTAGAGCACATCAAGCCCCATGCGATACTGGCGGTTGGCAATGTCATACTGACCCATGACGCGCAAGGTGATACCCGTGCCAACAACAGGATCATCGTCGGTGACTTGCGCCATCACAATCCCTGCCCCCTGCGGAATGTCCACAAAGCGACGTGGGCAAAAAATCGCCGCATCCTCATGGAATGCCAGATTGTTTTCCGTAATTGTGCCGGAGGTGGTGACTGCACAAGTTCCTGCATACGCCGTTCCCGAAACACCTTCGACCGAGAACCGAACCGTCGAGTTATAGCGAAGTGCCGCCCCTGCGAAGGTGATAGAGATTGCCGTAATCACCGAGCCGGACGCGGTCACTGTGCCCGAACTCATCGTAATCGGGTCGGTCATTGCACGAAGCGCGGTATTGATATTGGCAATGAGGGTTGCCGCCGTTGTGTCGAAAACAATGTCCGCCGTCTCAAAGCCGTTCCAAACCAGTCGGAACGTTTGCCCGTTCGCGCCGCCGACAAAGTTCAAAACCTGAACCGCTGTCACGGGGAGAACTTGCGAGGAGAAGGTATCGAAACCATAGACCATCCCGAGATCACCCTTGCGAACCGCTTCAGGAGAAATCTGATTGAAATAGCCGCGAAGTTCCGCGTCTCCGAGCATCGAGGACTGCGTTGTCGGGGTAATGGCGAGCGAACGCCCGTCGTCATTAATCAGTCGGTCAGAGAACGCCGCTTGCGTTCCGCGGACAACCGCCGCCGTCAGTGCCGTTCCTGCTGTGCCCGTGCTGTTAGAAGCCGCTGCCAGCATGACCGCAGAAGCGCAGTCCTGCTCAATCGCTCGCGCAATCGCGGCAACGGCTTGGCTCATCAACTTCTCGCGCAGTTTCGGATTGGCTTGCGCGGCAGTGAAATCGGGAATAACGAAGTCGGTCGCACGGAACGTGTCCAGTGTCACTTGAACGTTGGACATGCCACGGGGAGCCTGAATAGCAACCGCTGTCCCTTCGGCTTTGCGGGGGGCGTTAAATGTGCCGGGAACGGGGATATTAAGAACATCACCGATATTGAACGCATCGGTGAATTTGGTATCTTTCGAGATACGGCGACAAATGCCCAGTTTCGGGCGAAGCAATGCCAGTCCATCCTGTGCCCAAATTTCGGGAATAAGCCCTGCCGCGTCTGCGCTGGCTTTGTTCATTTCGTTTCCATCCTCCAAGTAGAGCGCGGCAGTGTGAACTCACGCGCTGATTAGTCTATAATGCGCCCTTCGGCGGCGGCGGCATTGATCGCCGCTTTGTTTGCCTGATAGAACGCAGGGTCTCGCAATTGTGCCCGTGTGAATGTGGCATTGCTTGACGGGGTTCGTGCCGGATTTGCCGAACTCGCCCCTGCTCCCCCTGGCACTCCTTGCGCCGATTGGATAAGGTGCGGTTTGCTTTTGGCAAGTTCGTCCAGAAGCGCGGTCACGTTCGTTGGTTTCCCGTCCGCGTCGTATTCGATTTTCGATTGAATGTGCAGAAACGCCGTCTCATTGTCGATAAACTTGAGTTTTCCGGCTTCTCGCTCCACATCCCGCTCTGCCAACGTGTTTCGCAAGCGGAGTTCCGTTGCAGTCAATTTCTCGCTGGCTTGCTTCGCTTCGAGTTGCGCCTTCTCAATCTCTGAGAGTTTGGCTTTATCGTGTTCGGCAATTTGAGCACGGAGCGCAGCGAGTTCTTTCTCTTGTGCTTTTGATGTTTTCTCCACCTCTCGAAGCGTGGAAATCGTCTTCATGGCACGGTCTTTGTCAAACGGCTCTTCAGCCGGTGTTACTGCCGCCGATGGCACTGCCGCCGATGGCACTGCCGGAACCTGTTCCGGTGTTACGGGCGTCTCGCCCGGTACGTCTGGCATGATTTTCTCCCAAACAAAAACGCGCCCCTTCCAGTTGCAATAACTGGGAGAGGCACGTAGCCTTAGATGCTCTATGTAATTGTTGCCGTCTCTCCGGCTGTCACGCACTGTTTTTCAAAAGACTGCTCGCGTAAGTCTCACTGCATTATGATCATAACTGAGTCAGCAATGTCAAGCGTTCGCTATTTTTATTGGTTCTACTTCTATCTGCCCGTTCCAATCTGGAGCAGGAACACATCTAATTTGCCCTGTTGAGCGATGAAACTCTTTTGCTGCATACCATCGCAAATCGTGCTCATTGCCTGCTGAAACTGTCGCGACAGCAGAGCACCAAACATTCTCATCAAGCGTCTCTTGGAATGCCACATTGGAACCATCATTTGCCGGTTCTTTTCCATCGGTTTTGAGAATAGTCACAGAACCATTCTCTTCGCGCTTAAAAAACAAGCCATTTGATACATGAAACATTTCATTTTCTCCTTCACTGGCAATAACGCGTTTAGTGCGTTATTGCATATTTGCCTTTGCTTGTGCCGCATTCAGTCCCACCTGAACATACGACACGCCCCACCGCTCCGACTTTTGCACGCCTACGAAGTCACTCAAGCCGACTGAGCCTGAACGATACGCCTCCGCGCCTTGGATACCGAGAACTGCTTGCATCGTTTCTGTATCCTGCTCCGCAAACCACTCTGCACCTGTTTTGAATGCCTCCATCGTCTCACCATCCAGAAGCGGAGCCTTGACGCATCGACAGTTGACATGTGCCGCCATTGCCTCACTGAGTTCGTGTACCGTGCCATGCATTGCAAGACACGCGGCACAGGTGCGGCGAGACAAAGAAGCTACCCAAATCCACCCCGAAACAACATCAGCATTCTCCTGATAAATGGCTCTACTGCTCTCCCGATACGCTCGCAACATCTCGGTTCTGACAACCGCCTGAGCGCGTGTCTTGCCTGTATCGGTCACCTCTCTAATTCGGCGAGCCACAAGACGCGGTGAAAAGCCGTTTCCGATGCCCGTCACAAGAATGCCCTTGATTTGCTCCGCCGCTCCGCTCCAATGGTTCCGGAACAAATCCGACAACGGACTGCCATCGGACGCCGCACCGACAAACTGCTCTATGGCTCCGTAGGGCAAACGGTTAAAGCCGACACCGATGCTCGCCTGAGACGCTTCTCCTGCCAGATTGAACGCCAACTGCTGACCGCCGACAACCGACTGCGCCGCCGACTGCGCGAAACGATTATATTCCTCTTGCGCCTGAGCAAGCAGGGTTTTGAGACGTTCCTCACGATACAGCCAGCCAACACCAACGGAACGCCCCTGCTTCTGTGCCTCCGCTCGCTGGGCATACAGAGCGTCGATACGCGCCTCAATGCTCTCAGTGATATTGTCATAGGCTTTTGCCATCCAATACTGAGCGTCCGCCTCTCCTGCGAGCAATCGCGCCCGATATTCTCTTGCAGTCTCAAGAAGTCGGCTCATGTTTTATCTCGGCTCCATCAGGAATAAATCCGACAACGTTACCGCACCAATCCAAGGCATACCATCCTGATTTTCGCGGCTCCGTTTTCACAAACATATCTTGTGCGGGAGTGCCTGTAAAAGCATCTGCGTGCCAAGGGTCAAGCCCTCTTTCCCAACTGTCTACCCAAAATATAGGCGCAGGCTGCTGAGTTTCGGAAACAACTAATGAACTCATTCTCTTCTCCCTATCTCCAATAATGTCCAATTAGCCAACCAATGCCAAGAGCCGCAATAATCGCCACAATCAGCACAAGCAGAATGAGTTTCTGCAAGCCTTCAACGAAGTCATACACTACGGTTGCCCTCCTGCTCCATTATTACCACTATTGGCAGTGTTTGTATTCGGCTTGCCACTGGGGAACGCGCCGGGAGTGTTCCCTGCATCGAATGCCGTCTGCGCCTGCTCTGCACGCGCCTTGTCTTCGGCTTCTCGGTCTGCCATCTCTGCGTCCGCATCAAAGCCTAACTTCTCAATGATGGTGCGCCGACTGATACCGAGCGTATCATATATCAAGCCCGTTTCTGCCTCTTCTTTGGTGTTCGCCGGAAGCAATTCGCCCCAATTGAGCATCACGTCCCGCGTGCCATACTCGCCAAAACCGCCAATAGCGAGCAGAGCCTTGTTCACATCTGCCAGCATCTCCCCATAGAGAATGCGCTTGGTTTCCGTCTTTTCGAGTAGCGGCTGATAATGGATTCTGAGAGCTACGCCACTGAGAACACCACTGCCGTCAATCTTTCCCAGTGCGACGGGCGGTATCTGCGCCAGAGCGAACAGCGCATCATCGAGATAGCGCAGGGTTTCCATTGTCGAGGTCAAATCCGACAACATCTCCAAGTTCTGCATGGTGGAACCCATCGGCAGTTTCAGGATTTCATCAATGCCCACTTGCAAATCCGTCATGGAGGTAATGCCCGTCGCGTAGGTCTTGGGAAACGCGTGATACCGAATAATGCGAGCGAGGTAGGAGAGCGTGAAGTTGCGCCGGTGGATAAGTTGCAACACATCAGGCGTAATGTCCGAAAGTCCGAAGAGGGTATTGGGATTAGGCAGGTTTTGGCAATGGAATATCGGCGCGAACGAGTATCCCCATTGCGTCTCAAAATCTGTCACCCACTGCCCGGTACTCGTATCGACGTGTTGATCATAAATGACCCAGCCCATGCCCTCATCATTTCGGGAGATCACTTGGCGGTATGCCCTGCCTCTGCCTGTACTTGGCTCCACGCCGTTCCATTCGATGCGGTACTCAAGCACCTCTTCATAGTCCGTCGGGTTCCAAATCATCGATACCATGGACGGGGCAATGACCATAATGCGCGGCATGACCTTACCTTCAGCGTCAAGCATATTCGGCTCTATCTTGATACGGAGATATGCCGTGCCCGATACTGCCCCGTTGACACCCAGCCTGTGCTGAAGGCTGTCTTCTCGGTTCCGTGCCCATATCTGCTTGAGGTACTCATCTTCGGCGTAGACGGGCACTTTCTTTTCACGCATCTTGCCCGTGCGAATATCAAACTCGTAAACCGTGTCAATACGGAGCAGTTTGGCGTTGGCGACCTTATATTCCAGCGTATTCCCAAACAGGAAACTGACGCCCTTATCCACAATCAACTTGGCAGAATTGAGCATCACATTGTCGTCAGGCTGGAGCGGTTTTGTACGGAGCGGTCTGTCCATCTGCCCGTAGTAATACCGCCACGCCTTCTGCATCTCAATGCGCCGCGCTTCTTCGTCCGCGCTTGCCTGTTTGACCACTTCGGTCGAAGCGATATTCTGTGCTGATGTTGCGCTGTTTCTCCCAAATCCAAACATAGCCGTCTCTCCTATCCCCACGGGTTTGCGACCGTGCCCACTTGCCCATCGACAATGCCCGTCGCCACATACCGCAGCGCATCCAATCGGTGGAATTTGCGCTTGTCCTGTATCTCTTCCAGAGCCTGACCATGCGGGTCAAGTTTGCGCTTATAGGTTCCTAATTCATCACAAACACCTGTGCATGTCTTAAACACGAACAGGCGATTTGTCTTAAATAGCCCATACACCCGCATGATGCCGCTCTCCACATCGGCAACATACGGCTGTTGCACTCCCGCTCCCGCCGCATCCCAGTCCATGCGCTGTTGAGTTTCACCCGGTGCGCCGCCAAGCCACTGAACGACATTCTCCTCTTTGCCTAATGCGAGCGCATCACTCACATGCTCACCCGTAGATTTCCCACCCTCCAACGTCTCCCGATAGATAATGTAGCGGTCTTTGTCCGGGTCATGTGCAACCCAGACCGTCGCCGTATTCACCGCGCCAAAGTCCACACCGACAAACCGCGCCCAATGTTTCGGTATGACAAACGGCTTGATGTAGTGAATGTCTTCATTGATGCAGTCATAAATCAGACCGGGCGGTTTCGCAAACGCGCCATCATAAAACAGCATGAAGCGGTGAAGCGGCATGCTTGCCTTTGCTCGCTCATACTCTGCTCGGTCAAAGAGCGGGTTGAAGTACGACGGAAATTGAATGACGCGGTGTGTCTTATCCCCTGCCGCCCACTTATCATAAACTTCCTGCTTGAGCCAACCGAGGTTATAGAGCGTTGTTGTTCCCAGAACGCGCCCTTTGCGGAGCGCAATACGCCGCTGAACGGCTTCCCATGTCTCCAAGTCGAACTCATCCTGTCCGCACTCATCGAGCCATGCTCCCCGCGCTGTCATACTCTCCAAACCACCGCCTGACGCCGCCGAACGCAGAACAATGCGCCCCCACATGGGATCATCCGCCCGGTTCGCCCAAAACTTGCCCGTTGCCGGGTCAGCCAGTTCAATCATGCGGTCGCCAGTCCAGTACCGCCCTGTTCCGAGCGTATGCTCAAACAATGTCCGCAATGCCGGGAGCATCTTCAATTTGAAAAGGTCAAAGGAGGCAGTCGCCGCAATGTAGTCGTTTGTCTTACCTTCGGGAACTGCTGTCTTTTGGATTTCCCGATAGAGCCACACGGGACCAAATGACGTTTTACCGCTCTGTGTCCCGGCGAATATCCATGTGAACCGCGCCTCACTCTCCCACGCTTGCACCTGCCCCGGATGCAGGTTAAATCTCAATCGCTTCCCACACCTCATTAGAAGGCTCGGCATCGGTTCCCTCGCTCTGCTTCACGACCTCTATAATCTCAATCGGCACAGAGACACTGCCCGAATGCTCCACTTTGGCATTCTCTCGGTATTTCTCTGGAGCACGCGCTTTGAGCAATGTGGTGAGAAGCATATCACTGTATTCCCGCACAAGCCCACATTCTTCGCCCTGATAGAAGACAGGCTTTTGCACGCCTTCAACAGCACGCCGATAGGCTTCTGCTTCCAGCGTATCCAGTGCGCCCTTCTCTGCATCTGCCCAATCAGCCGCAAACTTCGGGTCATTGTCTTTCGCCGCGTATGCCGTATTGCGGTCAATGCCAGACGCTTGCGCGGCACGGGTCACATTACCCATGCGAGCGTAATGCTCTAAAAACTTCGGTTTCCAATCTCTTCTTCGCGCCATAGTGCTAAATTCGCCTAATTCACTCTTGCTCAAACAAACAAAAACGTGCCTATCGAGAGCGGAATGCTCCCAACAGGCACGTAAGCCTCAAATAATATGTGATTGCTCTCAGTATACCAAATTCTACGGGTTGCTTGTTATCCTCGTCAATTCTTGCTCACTCATTCGTGCTAACTGCTCCAAAGTATATTCTGCTTTGACGGACGGCTTAACAGTGCGGAGTGCATTGAGAGAGCGTTGTTTGTTGTAGTATTTAAAAACACAAGGTCTACTAAAAAAAACCAAACCTGACTTACTGCGGCGCGTTTGATAAACAGGAATATCTTTTTCCCTTTTACACCCACACGCGCAGATAACATGAACCTGTCGAGATTTGTAAATTTTTACTGCCCTCCTCCTGCCTTTTGCACTTGATTGCATCGTAATACACTTCCCGATTAACTTCCCTTCGGAACGCGCCTTTGCAACAGATGCCTTCAATCTTTCCGCCGCACTCTCTCGAAGGTAAGGGTTTTTCTTAAATGCTAACTTTTGTGATTGTGACTTTGATCTAAGACTAATCCCTTCCACTTTAAGCCACTGCTCAACATTATAATGATTAACATTATCATCCAATAACGCTGATAAATGAACTGCTACCTCACTTAAAGATTTACCCTGTCTCCAAAACAAATCAAAAAGATACTCTTTAGAAACAGGACACTCTCGCCTTCGATAGTTATTAGCCAATCTAACAGAGCGGCTAACACAGTGCGCTTGACTTAATGATCTTAATTCCACCTCTATTTTTTTAAGCCATTTACCTACTATTGTATCGCAAAAAGCCTTATTTCTTCCTGTCCTTTTTGCCAGCATAGTACCAATCTCAGCACAGGAATACTCCATATCCACATACAACCTCTTGAGTTCGTCCATATGCACCGGACATGACGTGTTCTCAAGCGGGTTGCCTTTATTGATTTTCTCAGTAGTGCTCACTTCCCTTCTCCTTCCCAGATAATCCGCGCCTCAAACCATTGGCGGCAATGGCGATTGAAGCAACGGACGCGCAATTTTTGTTTGACCACAATGACCTCTTCTGCGGTGATCTCGCAGATATAGTGTTTGCAATGAGGGCAAACGATTTTGACAGTCGGTTCGCCGCCGTCTGGAGTACTTTGGGACATTCAAGCCTCCTCAATGATTATCTCAATCCGGGGATTGTCTTTATCATCTCCAAGTTTCGCGTGTATCTCGACAACCAACGCATCATCGGTATAGGCAATACCCGTGAGTGAGTCCAAACTGACTTTCAGAGTATTGTCCAGGTCGCCGCGCTTCTGAGGGCGAAACACGGCGACCTGGACAATGACAGGGCAGGACAGGCATTTGATACCCGCCGACTTCGCTATCCATCCCGCCGCTTGCTTATAGTCGCGTGCCTCTTGTGTAAGGACAAGCCTCCCGTTTCGGACACATTTGAAATTGTTCGCAGTTGGCGGATAGGGCAGTGTCAGTTTCATAGGTTTCCACAGCGACACGGATAGCCAACAGTGAGTTTCCTGTTGCAATGCGGACAGCAGACACTTGCGACTATAGGAGCGCGTCCGTAGGTGGTATTGGCACGCGGCGTTTCCGTATCAGATTCATCTGATACGGAACAATCTAACCGCGTCCTCTGGACAGGAGCAGGACGGGTCAAACCTCTGCTTTGCAACCGCTCACGGCGTTTCTGACTTGCCTCTTCGCGCTTTTTGTCGATGAGGGCAAGTTCGGATTGGAGTTCTGGCAGCCTCTTCTGAAAAAAGAGCACATTGAGACGCTGATTGCCAGCGACGCGCATCTGTATAGATTGGCAATTCGGGCAGTATTTCGAGCGTGTCTGCTGTGGCACAAAGGGAGTATCGCAAACGGCGCACGCTATCTCAGTGAGTTTTTGAAATCGGTTCTTCATCGTTCGCTCTATCCCTCTCTCATCTCATAAAGCAATTCGTGAACAGCACTTGCGACACACGGTTCAGGGTTGGCATAGACTTCGCTACCCTCAAATAAATCAACACCGTGTTCATAACTCTGGAATTGTTCATTTCGCCACGCAGGATGCCCGTGCGAACAACGGGCACACATTCGGATTATCAAGCGGTTAGCAAATTGAGAGATAGTCATCTGCTTACTTCCAAGTGCGTCCAGATGCTCGCTCACGACATTGCGAACGCGGTCATACTCAGGGTTTTGCATCATTCATCCTCCGTTGCGAGCGTCAGATAGGTCACTGTCTCCACACTCTGCACTGTCACCTTCCGCTCGCAGTGTTCGCAGTCAATCACATCGCCTTGTGAGAGGCTGCTGTCCCAAAGGTCGCGGATAGGCTTCTCGCAGTAGGGGCAAGCGACCCAGTAGAGGTCGCCGGTTGTTGTGTTTTTCATTCCTGCTGTGCCTCATCTTGTGCTGTATTGAGCGTCTTTATCTGCTCAATCTTGCGAGCGAGATACCATGCCGCTTTTTCCAAATCTTCCAACTCGCTCCCCTTATGTGGAGAGCGAGCGATATACTTGACTGTGTTGCCAAGACAGAAATCGAGTTGCCAGTCTTCAATCACGGCGATTGGTTCAATTTTGCCTTGATTGTAATGAGGAGGGTGATCAACGGCACTCATTGGCGAACCTCTTTCGGTATTGAACCCACCCTGTGAAGTTGCCACTCTGAACATCCTCCTCAGATGCTTGTGCAACATGCTCAAATGGACTCCAGTGACTTCCCTGCTCTAATCGTGCAAAGAGTGCATAATCGGCTTCATGTTCACGCAGTCCGTCCTGAGAAAGATAGGAGACACGGGCACATCTGGCAACAGATAGTCGCACTTTATCGCCAATGTTCATCTCCCATTCATCGTCTTGAATGTAGGGTAGATGCCATGCCCTTACATTCAGCACGTCAGGAACATTCGCCTCATACAATTCGCGCATCATATAGGCGATTTTCTGTATTTCCGGCTGAGCGTCCGGGTGACAGCGTTGTGCGAAGAAGTTACTCCACTCGGTAGCAGAAACAATCGCTGTATGCCACATGAACGGCTCCAGAAGTCGGTTCACATACTGCTTGTGAACGTTTCGGGCTAATAGGTTGCGTGCCTCATAAACCGCATTGTTTCGAGCGTTTAGCCATGTCTCAACACAGTCAAGGTGCATACTTTTTTCTAAAATTGCGCCACCTTGCATTCCCTTTTTGTTCTCAACAAACTCTTCAGGAACAAACGGATTTTCCATCACACGGGCAATTATCTTCTCAGTCGGAATAGCGCGGCTCGATGCGCTATTCCGACTGAACTGACGGTGCGTATTGAACTCTGCCAAGATAAAGCGAGGGAAGCAGACTTCCATCGTAGTCAATCGCTTACCACTCGGTGCGAGGCTGTCAGCGATAATTTTTGCAGAATAAGTCACGCCGCCACCTCATCGCTTTCTGTCAGTCCTTCCATGTCGAAGAGGGACAGACTTCCTGCCTCTATTTCCGCATTGCGGAGGTACACAAGGCTATCGTCATAATAGGCAGGATTGAGTTCTACACTCTGCCCAAACCTGCCCAACTTCACGGCGCGGTAGGGAACCGTTCCCAGTCCACCAAATGGATCGAAAACAACGTCGCCGACATTTGAGAACCGATTGATAATCCTGTCCACGATGTCAAATTGGAGAGGGCAAATATGATAGGCAAGCCCCTTCCGGCTTTGTTCACCGTTAAGGGTTATCATGCGGTTCACATCTGTCCAAACGTCTTCATGGTGACTGCCCGGAGCGATTGCCATAAACGTCGAAGGAAGGCATTTCCTGCGTTCCATCTCCTCGCCTGTGGCAACATGCGCCTCGTAATCGTAGATGGTTTCGAGCGTGCGGTCGGTGAACTTTTTGGCAAGGACATCGGGACCGTATCCCTCCATCTCCGCCGAAGTCAGGAACCGATTGCCAGAGCTGCGCCAAAAGGCGTGTGCATCAATTTGCCAGTTGGCGCGGGTATAGTCGGCTTTGGTTTTTGTGACAGGCGTATCGGCGTAAGAATTGGAGGTATCCAAGGGCAGTTTGCGAAAGAGCAGGACATACTCAGGAGAGCCGACTCCCATCTTGGAACCGTCCTTGCACTGCTCTGTCCAACCGAGCCGATAGGTTTGATTGTTCTCCCGCACAACATCCGTCACGATGGTTATCATGCCCATGTAGACAAAACCGTGCTTGAGGTAGTGCAGTATGGTATGCACATGGAACGGTTCCACTGTCGGCATTCCGTAGCCGGTCACATTCCCGAACTGGATACGGTCTTTCACATGGATCGCGGCAACCCGTCCCGGCTTGAGAATACGGAGCAGTTCCGGCGTCAAATGATCCATCTGCTTGAAGAACTCTTCATTCGAGGGATTATGCCCAAAATCGTTATAGGAGGCAGAATATTCGTAATGGTTGCCGAAGGGAATAGAGGTGTGGATAAGGTCAACGCTGTCACTCTGCATCAGGCGTGTTTCTGCCACACAGTCATTATTGACAAGGGTATAGTGTTTGCCCTTCTGTTCGCGCCGTGTGCAGCCGATAGACCGCTTGAAGTTCTGCTCTAATCCCGCCGTTCCCAGTCCATGCTGGCGAATGATTTCCGACATACGCTTGCACAACTTCTCATGCTCCACCATCTTGCGCTGAAGCGTTTTGAGGACTTCGCGCTCCGTCTCGGTATAGATGATATGGACTTCGCACTCATGCTCCTGCTGAAAGCGATAGATGCGGTGAATGGACTGCCAGAAGTCGTTGAACTGATAGCCGATGCCGAGGAAGATGGCTTTATGGCAGTGCCGTTGGAAATTGCAACCACTCCCTGAGATTTCAGGCTTGGTTGCCAGATACTGCACTTTGCCCTCCGAGAAGAGTTCGATGCGGTTCTCTCGGATATCCAAGTCCAGCGTGCCGAAGACTTCAACCGCAGACGGCAGAGCCGATTTGATGGCGTGCCGTTCCGCCTCCAAATCGTGCCAGAGGATATAGTGACTTTCCGGGTCATTTGTGAGGATTTCCATCATCTTGGCAATGCGCCCGTCAATGCTGTTTTTCTTCTCCCGTGAGGCATCTCTCAGCCCGAGTGCCGCATCGTTGAGCAGTTGCACCTGTCCGTTCGTCTCAATCGCTCCAGAGAGGCTTTCGGCGGCAATTTCGTGATAGATGATGTTGAGTTTCGGCAGTTTGTAGCCGGTGTCGTCATAGCCCAAATCGGACGGCATTTGCAGGAAAATACACCAGGAGTGCATCCACGCGTAAAACTCCTCTTCCATGTGCGGGTAGATGGTGAGGTTGTTCGCTTTTGTGCTATCTCTTTGAAAGAAGCGGGTCAACGCTTGCCCTGTGTCCATCACACCGAGAAAGGCGGCGTAGTGGATAATCTCTTTGTATTTGTTCGGAGACGGGCACGCGGTTGCCACGAAGCGGTACGGAATATCGCCGAAGATGGCAAGGAACGTCTGATAGGTGTCGGAGCCATACGAACGCAAAACGCTCGCCTCATCAAGTGACACACCATTGAAGAGATTGATGTCAATCTTGCCATCGCGGACGGCTTCATAGTGCGTAATGTAGAGGCTTCCTTCAGTATTCTCAAGGTCGAGAACCTCCTGCGTGGTACGAATCACATGGAGCGTTACTCCTAACGTCTGGCAGTCGCGCTTGAACTCGCCACGAACTCCGAGAGGGGCGATAATCAGTTGCCGTCCACCTTTGGCACGTCCGACAAGGCGAAGCGTCTCAATCTGCATGAAACTCTTTCCCAATCCAAACGCGGCGAAGATGGCGTAGCGTCCTTTGGTGACGGCTTGCTGCACAATGTCGCGCTGATGCGGGAAGAGTATCGGATTGATGTCCGACTGCTGGCAGGGAATGCCAGACGATTGCGAGAACTGGAATTTCTTTGCAAGGAAATCCTCGTAAGCGTCTGCAAGGCTGTCGTGTGCCTCCATCGGGAACGGCGCGTCCATATCGAACATAGAAAGCGCACCTTCGGAGGCTTCCCGTTCCAGATGAATCTGGAACGGCTCTGCTGCGGTTGTCTGTTTTTTCGTCTTAGTCGGCATCTGTGTTCTCCTCTTCTGCTTCAATCTCAATCTCGGTTGTCTGCTCTTTGGCGCGTTTGCTGTTTGCCCATTCTTTGCGCCTGAGTTCCTCTTCGTGTTTTTCACGTTTCGCTCGCAGTTCGTCAATCTGCTTTTGAGCGAGGAACAAATCACACTCTCCGCACCCGTCCAAACTCTCCTGCTTGAGCAGTCTCACCAACTCTAAGGTGAGTTTGTCCATTTGGCTTTTGGCGAACATCTGACAGGTTCGCCCTGTTGAAAAACATCCATCTCGCGCCATGTGCGGAACCTCGAAATCATCGGGATAATGGCTGTCAATTTCCTGTCTCATCTGAACGGAGAGGTATGCCTCAGCAAACTCTGCGTTATGCTCTGCAATGTAGGCACGCTTGACCTCTGAGAGCACGTTCTGCGTGTCCTTCAACTCCAAGCCGCCATCAGTGCATATCAGGAACTCAACGCCCTCCGAGATCATTTTCCTGATATGGTTGCGAAACTTCTCCGCTCTGTCCTGCGTTATGAGGTATGCCATTTCCTTATCTCGCTTATGTAGCAATGGTAACAAATAGTAACCTACGCCTTACGGCTCTCTATCTCTCTCCCCTCCCTTCCATTTCTCCCTTCCCTTCTCTCTTGCAAGTCGGCTCCGCCTTCGGCATTGGTGCGTCTGGTAGGTTCCCTTCCCCTTCTCCACCTGCCGGTGTGTGTCGCTTGGCAGGTAAGCCTGTAGGTTTTAGTTTTGCAGTCGGTCGGTACGGTCGTTCAGGTCGGTCGCCGCATAAGCGGAACAGGTAATCACGATATGCCTGTCGGTCGGAGTGCTTTACTCAGGGAACTTCGCAATGCTGCAAAGTGCGCCACTTGGAACGGTCGGTATCAAAAGATGCGTGCCGCGTATTCGATGTCTCGAAATTCCCTGTTCTCGCATTGCACGAGAGAGCCGCGATTATCGGCAGGGTAACAATTCTCAGTCAACTTCTGCGGCTAACTCGAATTTTTGGTTCTCGTAGTTTCCGGTGTTGAATACCGCGCCGACTTTAAGTCCTACAATCTTCATGTCACTTCCTCCTTCATAAATTCATTACTTCATTATAGCACTTTTACAAATGAATGCGCTATACTTATCGCACTATGAACAAAAA
Organism: Parcubacteria group bacterium; assembly: GCA_046597175.1. GTDB lineage: Bacteria > Patescibacteriota > Minisyncoccia > Phycocordibacterales > Zambryskibacteraceae > CAYLHJ01. The sequence goes on along the minus strand of JBKJKY010000021.1, from coordinate 5,081 downwards.
ACTTTCTATCGAACTTTCTCCTGAGTTGCATCGCAAATTGAAGCAGGTCGCTTTAGACCGTGACACGACAATTCGAGCTTTAATCATTGAATGCGCTTCTCATGTTGTCGAAACCGCAACTCAGGAAAAAGGCACGCGTCATGCCGACACCGATGAAACCGACTGAGGCTGCTCTCGCATCTCTTTCAAGCGGTGGTATTCAGGAACATAAGCATCAAGCAGAGCCTTCGCTCTGGCAAAAGGCATACAGTCCACTTCTGACTGAGAATGCCCTTTGCGCCTCATGTGCCACTTCTGCGGGTCGGTGAGTTTGTCCCATGTCCCTCTGGACTTCGGCGGTTCGGCGGCTTTCGCTGCGGTTACTGTCGAAGTGATGTATTCTTTGGCGAGTGCCAGTGTCGAAGGGAAATCATCGGACGGCACTCCTGCCTTGAAAAGCGTTTCCTGTCCTTTTCGCACACGCAAGGCGAACTTGCCGTCTGATTTCTCCCGTATCTCTGCATCGTATCCCGGCTGTAAAGCGGTGAACTGGAAGCCTTTCAGCCCTACTTTCCACTCGCCTTTTCTGCCGTTTGTGGCACGTCGCATGAGGTTGACCTTTTCCACTGTGACCTTGAGTTCTTGGAACGTCTCGCAGGTGATCTCCGGCAGGATTTCCGCTTTCAATTCCTCCATCTGGTCAATGAGTTTCTTTGCCTCACGGACGCTCTCGCCTTGCAAGTCGAGATTTGCGGGAAGGTCAAGCATGGACGGCGCGGAGCAGACATCGAACTTCTCGCAAATGTCCACGACATCGAGAATGAGGCAGTCAGGCTTTGCGCTCTCCGCAATGGCACGCATTCGCGCCTCCGGTGTGTCATGTCGGTCAATGACGCCTGAGAGCGTGCGCGTTCCTCTTCCTGCCATCTGCATATAGCGCGTCCAACTCTTCGTTGGCTTTGCCATGAGAACGCAGGAAGTCGGCGGCGCGTCAAATCCCTCAATGAACAGGTTTGCCCCACATATCACAGGAATTTTCCTGTCCTTGAATTTGGCGATACTCTCGAAGCGGTGAACGTCATCGGATTTGCCATGAACCGCCTGTGCCTCAATGCCAGCCGCTCGGAACTTTGCCGCCATGAGTTCGGAGTGTTCTATCCCCTCGCAGAAAACCATCGTCGGACGCCCTTTGGCGCGATCCATCCATGCACTCACAATCAGGTCGGCTCGCTCCTCATCGGCGGCAATGGCGTCATGGAGTTGCGACTGCACAAAGTCACGTTCGCCCTCCGAGTTAATGCGCGTCTCCACGTTGGAGAGGTCGGTTTTTGTCAGCACTCGTTCGCCGACAACCGGAACGAGGTAGCCGTCGTCAATCGCATCGAGCAGGGGATATTCGTAGCAGAGAATGTCGAAGGTCGCCTCCTCTGGCTTGACTTCGCGCTCTTTGCCTTTATCCGAGACAATGACAGGCTGTTCGTCAGGAGTGCGAGCGTACAGAGCGAGCCTGTCAGACCGCTTCGCCGTCGCTGTGCAGCCGACAAGATAGGCGTTCGGGAAATAGTCATAGACCTTCTTATAGGATTCTGCAGCCGCCCTGTGCGCCTCATCTGTGATGATGAGGTTCGGCTCCCAGCCTGAAAGTCGCCCTTCGCGAACAATCGACTGGATACTGCCGATAATCACTTTGGCGTTGCGAGGAGCGCGGAACTCCGCTTTCTCTATCCCAATCTCGTACAGGGAGAGAGAGCAGTGGTCAATGATGCGGTCGTATGCCTGTTTGAGCAGTTCGCCTAAATGGGCAGTGACAAGGATACGGTCCATGCCGTTCGCCAGAGCGAGCCGAATGATTTCCGCGAAGGTGGTCGTCTTGCCGCATCCGGTCGCCTGGGTATAGAGAATGCGCCGATAATCGCTCATCATCGCATCAAACACGGCGGCGGTTGCTTCCTGCTGATAGGGGCGAAGTGTCTGCATTATTCGCCTCCCTCAATCCATGCGACAATCTCATTGAGGGTTGCCATGGTTCCGTATTGGTTCGGGATTTGCGCGAGCGAGTGGAATTTGACCGCAGAGAGAGCCGTTTGCAGTTCCAGTTCCCACAGTTCCCAGTCAGGCTCTACAGTCGGCTTTGCGACAGGTTGAACCTGAACCACAGGCGCAGAAGTCGGCGCTTCGTCAGGAAAATCCCCGTCGTCAAACTTCTCGGTGTACGAGGTGACAGGAGACTTCGGAGGGTTTACCTCTTTGGTTTCCTGAGATGGGGTAGGGTAGTTCTCTTTGGTGAAAGCATCGACAGGAGGCTCGCTCTTCGGCGGTGTGGGTTTGGCGAGCAGTTGCTTGACACGGTTTTTAAAGTTTGTGAAATGCTGTTGAGGCATTCCCGAACCGCTCTTCTGTACCGCTTGTAGTTCGGTATAAACCTTGACTTGTAGTTCCGGTGTCGGTAGTTTTGCCAGTTCAAGCGCAACATCTTTAGTTAGTGTTTTTGGCTCTTCCGTCTTACCTGTAGGTAAGACGGAACGTTCAACCCTTGCCCACATTAGCATCTGATAAGCATAATCAGATTTCTTCATATCGAGGCATTCGGAGAGAAAATCATCCCATCGGTCAAACCCTAATGCCGTATGCGCCCCGCCATCGAACATCTCCAAAAGCAGAGTGCGGAGTTCTGCACCTTTGGCGTGCCAGAGTGCGACTTTTGCCTCTGCCTCTTTGCGCGTGAGTTGTTTTGTTGTGATTATTTCAGCCATGAGATTTCCTTTTATATTCCTGCTCTCACGTTGCGGATGGTCGAGCGCACCAGTGGCTTGAGCCAACTGTTGACATTCACGCCGGGATTGACCGCCGCATACGTGTCGCCCAACATTTCGATGTGAGAAGCAGAATAGCCATACTTTGCCGCGACATACAGCGCATTGGTGAGGGTTTGGTTGTGCATTCCTGCCGGTGTCGGAGCGCGGAACGCTCGCATGACGCTCTCAGGCAGTTCGCGTATTTCTCCTGGCGTCACAGGCTTGTAACGCGGTGCGGAGGTGTACGTCGGCGCAGATTTCGGCAATTCCGGCAACAGCGACATCCACCACTGATAAGGGAACGCCTTATCAGTGGGATGGTACGAAATGAAGCGCACAGGTTTCGATCGCAATTTGTCCTTATGATTGAGCGTGTCTGGCACGCGGAGAATGCTTGCAGTATCGGCGCGTGTGCTGTCGGCATGGGCGTTTGGAGCCTTGCCGCCGATAGTAAGTACAAGTCGCTTCAAGGTGTCCTTAAACGCGTCACAATCGGCAGGAGAGGAGAGTTCGACCATTTCCTGAAGTCTCCAGTAACAGTGCAAGCCGTTGCCACTCTTGACCGCCATGTGCGGACGGGGAACGTCAGAGAGATGCACCAAACGCGCACTGCCCTCTGCCCCCTCACTGCCGCCGTCAACATCACACCAGAGCCACGATGCCCCGATAACGTCGTATTTGCCGCCATGCCGCCCGTTGCGCGGTAGGACGCCCATATACACATCGAAACGCTGCATAAGCGCAGTCGCACACTTGACCGCACCGAGAGAACCAGAGAGAGGGAACCACTGGCGAAACCGCCAAAAGTCGTTTTCTCCTTCGTACCATTTCGGACGGAGCGGACGGATTTCCAAGCGGAGATCACGTCGGTCAACGGGGTATCCTGTCATGAGTTCAGAGAGGAAGATTTGCGGTGTCATTCCGCACCTGCCGTTTCTTCGACAGGAACAGAGGGAGGAGCAGTCTGCGCGGCGCGTTTCGCCATGTAGATTTTCTCAGCGGCTTCAACCGCTTTAATGAACGGGGTCGTTTTGGCGTCAAGGGTTGCCTGATAGTCCACGAATTTGGGAGCCTGTCCCTCTGGCAACTGGCAGTAGGTCATTGCGAGGAGGGGAACCGTGCCCTTGTACTCGTATTCATCGGCACGCGCTTTGATTTGCGCCTTGATTTCGTCCATCATCGACTTGGTGACAGGCGGCGGAGCATCTTCCGGTTCAGGCTTCGGTTCAGGCTTCGGCTGAGTGCGGTTTTGATTTTGGCGAGGGGCGTTCTTTGCCGCGTCTGTGGCAGATTGCGCGTCATCATCGTCATCATCGGAGGCAATGCCCAAAATAGCGCACATTGCATAGCGTTTCGCGTAGGTGATGACCGTTCCAATGCCTTGCGCGTCTAATTTGTGGACAGGCATGGAGAATATGTGCCGTATCCATTGCCCTGTTTCATGTGTCAACATGGAATCCAGAATGAGAACACCGCTCTGCACATCAGGAAACTGCATAAACCCTAATCCGTTCACAGACAGCGGCTCACGGCACGCGTCCCAAACTGCGGCAAGGTTGGCGTAATTGACTTGAAGGTGCGGGTTTTTCGCGTTGCGCTTTGCCCCTTCGATTTGCCCTTGCGCTTTGGCGAGCGAGGCGGCAATGTCTTTGATCTCGTCAGAATGTGTCATTTCCAAATCCCTCCGAAAAAGTAAAAGCCAAACAGGAAACCGAGAACGGCACACACGACGTACATGCCGCGAATGGAAGTCAAATCCTGATATTCTTCCAGTGCGGCTCGCTCATCTTCACAGCGCGGACACTCCTGACACTCGCTCGCCTCGTAGATGATTCCACAGAGGTCACAGCGTCGCACTGGAAGTCCGACAATCGGCGGCGTCATCATGTGGAACAAGCGACCTGTGCAGTAGTTCTCCCATGCGGCGGCTCCTGAGAGTTCGGCTTGTTCATTTTGTGGAGTGTTCATTCAGATTTACTCTCCTTGATGGTATGGGGATGTGAGACAGCAGTCGAATAGGTAACCCCGCCGACAACGATAACAGGCTGTGCGCCTTTGGAACGGTCAATCCATACGGCTTTATGGAGAGTTGTTACCCCTTCGCCGTTGTGCCATTGCGTGCTTGTCACGGTTGCGGAGCCATAAGCCTCAACGGTTGCGGAGCCATAAGCCCGAACGGTTGCGAAGTCATAAGCCCGAACGGTTGCGGAGCCAAAAGCCTCAACGGTTGCGCAGCCAGAAGCCCGAACGGTTGCGGAGTCATAAGCCCGAACGGTTGCGGAGCCATAAGCCTCAACGGTTGGGGAG
>JBKJKY010000073.1:0-3000 GCA_046597175.1 Parcubacteria group bacterium | reverse complement strand
GTTTTTTTATTCTGAACCCTATGTTTTAGTTGCGAGAAGCGCCTGATACAACTTCCAGATTTCCGAATGAATCTCCTCAGGAGCACGCAACATGCCGTCACGTGAACAATTAATGATTGCCCATCGGGGAGCACGCTCGGAAGCAAGGGTGCGGTACACAGAAGCAACTTGATCCTGGTAGCGTGAATCTTTCTCGTGCTGGTCTTGCACCTCTCCACGCTGTTCAAGGAGCATAAGAGCAACATCGAGAGGCACATCAAGGAAAATCACGAGATCAGGAGCTGGAATGCCTAGTGTGTCATACTCGAGCTTTTCGAGGTACGACACGAAATCCCACCGATCATCACCGTCGAGCTTTGCTGCTTGAAAAGCGACATTTGACGGGGTGAATCGATTGCACAACACATCTCCGAGCTTGAGAGCTTCTTCAAGAGCACCTTTCGCTGTTGCGCGGTCGATTGTGTAAAGTGCGGACGAGAGAAATGGATGCAAGTGAAGAAAATCACCAAACTCACCCATGAGCGCTCGCTTGATTCGCGAACCAACAGGAGTATTGTACTGGGGAAAATCAAACTTGGTGATAGTTCCACGGCGTGCATGTGCAAGGAGAAGGTCTGTCTGGGTACTTTTACCCACAGCATCTCCACCTTCAAGCACGATAAGCTTGCCTCTCTGTGGCATTTTCGCTACCTCGCAAGTAATGAGTAGAACAGCCTACATTAAAAATACGCTATGGGAGCGTGCGGTCAATCTTCTTGACTCATCAAAACAATTGTCTAGTATGGAACCGGGTTGTTCGTTCACACGTTTCTCAATCACTCGAGGTTAGACTCATGCGCGATCTTTCAGATCTCAAGCACACCACAAAAACTTCTGCTTCTGGGGCGGAAATCCTTGTTCTCGACACAGGAGCAATCATCACAGCTGAAGATGAGGCAATGCTTCAAGCGCTTCACTCACGCTCAGTAAAGGGTGTGAAGGGGCACCTAGAAGCACTCGCCAAGCGTGGCTCAGGAAATTTTATGAATCAGTATTACGTTGGGTATGGTGACAAGTCGATTGGAGATTGTGGAACTACCACAATCTTCATCGAGGGAGTTTCCATGCTCTGCGCGAAAGCGATTCAAGATTGGTCGCTCTACAGCGGTCAGGAGTCATCCACACGATACATTGATTTTGCAACTCAGCCTTTTTTGAACTCGTATGGAACTCCTGCAGGAGCAGAGATTCTTGAGCGCTGGAGGGAGTTCTATGTCAGAAACCTTCCAGTCATCATCGCGGATTTCAAAGTTCGCTTCCCGCGTGAAGATGGCGAGGATGCGACTGCCTACGAAAAAGCCATCAAGGCAAGAGCCTTCGATGTTGCTCGTGGGTTTCTCCCAGCGGGCGCGACGACCGGTTTGTCGTGGCACACCAATCTCCGGCAAGCAGCCGACCATTTGCTGACACTCCGCAATCATCCACTCTCTGAAGTACGAGATGTAGCAGACGCAATCGAAGAGGCTCTCATGGAAAAGTATCCGAACTCCTTTACCAAAAAACGGTATGAAGGATCGGAGAGCTTTTGCCGGGAGTGGATGGCGAGCAACTACTACTACCATCGTGACCACGAAGAGCCGACTTATGATTTTGACGGCTCGACACACAATTTCAACTATTCACGGCTGGGGCAGTACTTGGAAATACTCAGTAAACGCCCTCGCAAAACAGAAGTGCCTCAAGAGTTGGGTAATCTCGGCCAGATTTACTTTGAATTTTTCCTCGATTTTGCATCATTCCGAGATATCCAGCGTCATCGTGCTGCGTACCAACGGATGCCCCTTCTCACACTTCTCCATGGGTTTGAAAGCTGGTACCTTGATGAACTGCCGGAGGGAGTTCGAGCTGAAGCAACGGAGCTAATTGCTAGACAAGCAAGCGACATCAAGAATCTCGGCACCGCAGTTTCAACTGATGCTCACAAAGATCAGTACTACATGCCGATGGGATCTCGAGTTCACTGCACCGTCTCTGGTGACCTGCCTGCTATTGTGTGGCTCATCGAACTGCGCGCAACGCATTTCGTTCATCCAACACTCCGCAAGCGCGCACTCCAAATGGCAAAGTTCCTCAAAAGGGAGCTCTACCACAAGTTTACAATTCACCTCGATCCTGATCCTGATCGATTCGATGTGAAGCGAGGCACACACGACATCGTACTGAAGTAGGCAGAAACAAATAAGGTCCGGTTGGCGCATGCGCCAACCGGACCTTTTCCTTACTTACCCACCTGAAACTTCTTTGAAACCTGGACCGAACACCTCCACGGGTTTCGTATCGAAGTGAGGAGTCCCTGCGGTATACACTACAGGACTATTCATCGACTTGTCGCCGAGATCACGGTAGTTGAAAATCTTTCCTTCAACCAAGCGACAGATTGCAACGTGTCTCGCGTAATTCGATGACCGCTTTCCTGCATGGATCATTTCACGGGCGATGCGGAGCGCAACACTCGGGTCTGATGTGGTCGCGCGTGGAATCGTCGGAAACTGATCATCATCGAACTCTGACGATGTGCTGACAACGACATACTGAATTCTCTCTTGCAATACAAATTCCTGCTTCGAGAATTCAATCATCATATGCCTGATCTCAGAAACATCATCGTACCGAAGAAACTCAAAGTTCGGACGAGTGTTCCCTATGACGATACCGCTTACTGCAGAATTTCGATGCGCTACGGCAAGCACTGGCTTTCCGTATTTCTCGGCCATAGTGCCTGTTTCGTACCCAAGACCAGTACTCGGAAAGTCACAGACTGCGAGAATGAAGTCTGCTATCCGAACACAGTAGTCAATGTCGTGTTCAAAGATTTGGTTCGGCGGAACACTTGCGTCACAGAACTCGAGAATCTCGAAATCCTCAGCGAGCCCCTCCCGAAGTGCAATCATCTGTGCACGATACTGATCTGGACGACCAGTGAGTGAACAGCTGACATAGAGCTTTTTCTTGGCTTCCATG
>JBKJKY010000052.1:0-3852 GCA_046597175.1 Parcubacteria group bacterium | reverse complement strand
GGCCATCCATGTGGTCCGCGCGATTATCTTTTTATGTACTCTGATTTTCCCTCCATGCGGTGAGAATCTTTTGTATTGCGGTGTGCAACTGCTTGGTATTTTGCAGATCAACAACTCCTACAATACCAAAGTCTCCTGGAATTACATGTCCCACAGGGTACCACGGACTGGTTTCGTCGGAGTTTGAAATAGCAAAACCCTGACGACGTCTCCAGCAGGTCTGCCTTGCGTCGATGACGACCTCACTCAACACTCCTTCTTGCTTGAATGAAACACTGCGAGAGCATCTTCTAGTTACCAGAGCGAGCATGATATCTCCTACTGTTAGGGTATCGTACGGTCCATTTTTTATTCTACACAGAAAGCGGATATCGGCAATTATACCTGTGGCACGAATGTGAAGTCGAGAATTTTCTTATCAAGATCGGCGTTCTCAAGTTTTATTTTTACTGAATCACCAAGGGTGTACTTTTTCTTGGTAGTAGTTCCAATGATGGCATAGTTTTTCTGATCAAGAACGTACGTGTCATCAGTCATATTCTTGAGGCGCACCATTCCTTCTGCTTTGGTTTCGTTTTCTTCTACATAGATACCCCATTCAGATACACCAGAAATGGTCGCATCGAATTCCTGACCGATTTTGCCAAGCATGAATTCAACTTGTTTGTATTTAATAGAAGCACGTTCTGCTTCTGATGCAGAGATTTCTTTTTGAGTTGCATCCATGCAAAGCTTTTCGTACGAAGCAAATTCATCTTGTCCAATTTTGCCACCCGTTAGGAACCGAAAGAGAAGTCTGTGAACGAGAAGATCGGGATATCTACGGATTGGGGATGTGAAGTGGGTGTAGTAGGTAAATCCAAGTCCGAAGTGTCCAATGTTTCGTGTTGAATAGATTGCTTTTGACATCGAGCGGATCGCCGCGGTCTTAATCAGAGACTCTTCTGGCTTCCCGTCAACTGCTTTGAGGAGTTTGTTCAGTTCTCCTGCGGTCACTTCGCCATCTTCTGCATCGAGGTCATAGCCGAGGGCTTTTGCAAACGTAGAAAGGTTCATGATTTTTTCAGGATCAGGGACATCATGAATGCGATAAATAAACGCACCCTTTACCGCAGACTCCTGCATTGCTTTGAACATAAACTCAGCTACTTCACGGTTCGCAAGAAGCATGTATTCTTCAATCATTTTGTGAGTGTCTTTGCGTTCCTTTTTGTACACTCGAACTGGCTTGCCATCTGCGTCAAGTTCAAATTTTACTTCGTCAGTTTCGAATTCAATGGCGCCATGTTTAAACTTCTCCACCTGCAGTTTCTTTGCAATTAGATTCATCGTGTTTAATTCATCGAAATATTCACCCGACTTTGCATCGAGAGTTGCTTGGGCGTCTTCATAACTAAACCGCTTATCAGAATAGATTACCGTTTTGCCAAACCATTTGGCGTATACGGTACCCTCGTCATCCATCGTAAATACTGCAGAGAAAGTAAATCGCTCTACATTTGGGTTCAAACTACAGAGGTCATTTGAAAGAATTTCGGGAAGCATGGGGATGGTGCGGTCTACGAGGTAGACTGATGTTCCGCGCTTTTGTGCTTCTTCATTTAATTTTGTACCAACTTCTACGTAGTGAGATACGTCAGCAATGTGTACACCGATCTCATACTTTCCATCTGGAAGCTTTTTAAATGAAAGGGCATCATCAAAATCTTTTGCGTCTGCTGGGTCGATGGTGAATGTTAGGGTGCCACGGAAATCTTTTCTGCGTTTCACCTCCTCCTGCCAGTCAGCTTGTTTTTCCTTTGCAATACGCTCTGCATCAGCATCGATTTCTTTTGGGAAGGTATCTTCGAAGCCGCGTTCAAGAATAATCGCTTCCATTTCTACATTGTGAATTCCTTTGTGTCCGAGTACGCGAAGTACCTTTCCTTCTGGGCTTTTCATTGGATCTTTCCAGCCAGTAATCTCTACGAGCACTTTGTCACCTTGCTTGCCACCTTTTGCAACGGAAGAATGTACAAAAATATCTTTGTACATTCGGCGATCGTCTGGTTTGAGGAAAAAGAAATCTTTCGTTTGTGCGAGAGTACCGACAAATTGCATTTTTGCTCGAGTGATAATCTTCACCACCTCACCTTGTCTACGGATTCCTTCTTGTGTAGGAAGGATCTTCACTTCTACTTCATCATTATTGAGTGCTGTTTTAAGGAGGGGAGTCTGAATCTCAATGTCGTCTTCAAACGGCATGTTTCCTTCAGAGTCTGGTGGAACAGTAAAATAGCCGACCCCTCGCCCGCTTACGGTAATCTTTCCTGTGTATGTAGTTTCTTGCATATGTCGTCTACTTTACCAAAAATGTTTGCTTTGAGCCATTTTAGTTGTAAGTATTAAATCGTAACAGCATACTTGACTTTTTGATATAATATGATTATATACTAACACTGCCGGAAGGGCAGATAGAGTTGCACAAGCAACTCTACACCTGAAAGAGGTAAGGAGGAAGGATGTTTTTCGACAAGAAGTCGGTGAAAGCGGGCGGGACTGTAACCGACCAGTATCTCACTGAAGTTTCTAGGGCTATTATCGAAGATATGCTCGGTATTCCTCGGGTGTACTTCACAAGGGTAAAAATCCAGTATGAGAGAAAAGGTGTCTCGTGGAGAGAGGTGACACTCAATCTTTCATTTGTTGTGTTGGGTGGGGTGCTACCTACTCGTAGGTATATCGGGGCTTCGTCTCAGACTAAATTAGTGTTCGATTCTGACACGGATGTTCCACCTCTCACTGCAACGATACGCGTACGTATTCTTGGGAAAGATGGTGAACATCCGAGTATATCTAATTACTCAGGTGAAATTTCTGGCGTTGCTCTCGCTGGCGGTCCAGACCGTTACCTAGAGGGGTATCATGGTCGGTGGTGCATGGAGAGTAGAATTTCCACAACACACGGAGTTGGATTCCATACACAAAACGATATGCCCAGGGCTGTAAAGCGCATGGTGAATGTTCTTTGGGTACAATGCTATGAAGCTCATAAAATAGACGTGAACAATTAGATCTCTAAGACCCACACAACTAGGTTGTGTGGGTCTGCTGTTTATACATCAGCTGGCCACTAGAAACTCAGCTATTAGTCCCTGTCCACCCAGTTGACCCCTATTCCTATATCTGTTAGGATATCCGGACATGTTAAAAATTCGATTACAACGAGTAGGACGAAAGCACGAACCAACATTTCGCGTGGTTTTGACAGACTCAAAAAACAGCACAAAAAGTGGACGATTCCTCGAGATTCTCGGATCATACGACCCACGAAAAACTGTTGATAGTTTACAGGGTGCACGTATTAGCGAGTGGATGAGCAAAGGTGCTCAAGTCTCAGATACAGTTCACAATCTTCTCGTAAAGCATAAGATTATCGAAGGAAAGAAGAAGAATGTTCTTCCTCGAAAGGCACCGTATAAGACTGAAGCAAAATTAGCTGAAGAAAAGGCGGCAGCTGATAAAGCTGAAGCAGAGCGCCAAGCTGAAATAAAGGCAAAAGAAGCAGCTGAGGCAGAAGCACTCGCAGTGAAAGAAGCTGAGGCAAAGGCAGCAGAAGAAGCAGTCGCAGCCGAGGCAACTCTCGAGCCTGTAGCAGAAACTTCTGTCGAAGCTCCAGTAGAAGTAAGCGAAACCGCAGAAGTTACTGAGCCAGCTCCTGCTACCGAAGAAACTCCAGCGGTATAACTATACAGTTCACACAAACACCACTGTCGCCGTACGGCGACAGTGGTGTTTGTGTGTGAGTAACACACTTTCAATGTGTTGTCAGAATTGGTATTATTTTAGGAGTAGAAAGGAAGAACATTACTA
>JBKJKY010000004.1:0-3127 GCA_046597175.1 Parcubacteria group bacterium | reverse complement strand
CTTTGGATCAAACCAAATCGCAATCTCCCCTGCTGCCTCTTCTGGTTTGTCAGTACAATGAATGAGATTTCGTACTGCACGGTCAGGATTCGCTGCTTCATACGAGTCTACGGTGAGATCTCCTCGGATAGTTCCAACGTCCGATGTAAGAGGCTCGGTACCACCCACGAGCTTCTTTACGATGCCAACAGCCTGATTACCTTCAATCACGAGGGCAATAACAGGACCAAGAGTAATGTACTTGAGGAGGGCCTCAACAATATCTCGACCATACTCAATATCTGATTTTGCGGGGGTCTTTCCCTCTTTAATCATATTCTCAACTGTTCGTGCTCCTTTCGACTGACACCACACATCATCCTTACCGTAGTGTTTTGTTGCACGTTCTCTATCAGGCACGAACATTTTCATGCCAACGATTTTAAGCCCAGTCCTCTCAATTCTTTTTATGATTTCGCCGACAAGCGATCTCTGGATTGCATCATGCTTCAATATCACGAATGTTCTTTCTTTCTGTGGTTGCATACTCTCTAAAATTAATTATTAGTTTTTTCTTCTTGCTTCTTCTTTCGTTTCATTTTTACCGCTTCTGCTCGAACTTCTTTTTTGGAAAGCCCCACCTTACCCGTCACTTCTGCAACTTTCTTCACGAGAGCCTCTTTTTGTGCTTTCTTTCGATTGAACACCGCGAGTGCTTCGCGAGTTACTTTTTCTTCTTGTGATTCAGCTCTATTTGTAATCACCTCGTTTCTAACTGCAGACTCGACAATAGGATCCGCCTCTCGAATTACCGTCTCTTCTTGTAACTCTGCTCTGCTTGGTACTTCTTCAGCAAGGACGACTGTCTCACCTCCAGATTTTATCCGTCTACTGCGTCTTGCAATTGGTGCGCTGAATCTATTAAGAGTCATTGTGTGATCAGTACTCAGCACTTTTTTATCATCTTCAACGTAGTGAGTTTTTCGCTCTGGATCTACTCGAGAAACTGAATATTCCGGCGCAATAATCTTTGCAACTCGCCTCACATTTTCTCGTTTTGTACCTTCCGCTCTACTTAGCATTGCGGTATCTCGATCACGTTCACCTCTTACGTCAGGCAAAGGATTCGAGTAATCTTGTTCAACTGCCTTCTTCACTGATTTCTCTCGTGATGAAAGGTTGTGAGCAAATGCCTGCGTGCTACCGTTTAGCTGTGCGAGTCGTTCTCGAATTGACTTAAGTTTGAGTGCTCGTGCCATTTCGAGTGTCTCAGGAGACGCACCAGTGGTACTCAGGGTGAATCCTGCATTTTTTACTTTTGCCAAATCCTCTCTTCCTTTTTTGGTAAAACGCATCAAAAACGGAGTGTATTTAAATAGTGGTGACTCAATAATACTTTGTGCTTCAAGGAGTGACTGCTCACGGTCTTTGAGCTCACGAATTTCTTTTTCGGTATCGATTACTTTTGCAACCAGTCGTTCGGTTTTTACTGGAACTTCCGTATATGAATCTACGGGTTTTTCTGCTGTTTCAGAAATAATCTGATTTTCCTCCCACGCTCGTATCTTCTTTGCCCTCTCAACCTCCTCCTGCGAAGGGAGTGGGGTTTCTTCATCCTCTTCATCCCACACGTCGGGACTCAGTTCACGAAATGGAACTTCTGGTTCACTAATTCTTGCCTCTACTTCATGATCTCTTTGTTTTGTAAACTGAAGAACTTTTTCTCGAAGACGTTTGTTTGGAAACAGTTTTTGTGCGCGCTCTATCAGAGCCTGAGGAACGTCACTCTGTTCTTGGATTTTTGATAAAAACGAAGCAACAGAGTCTCGATTGATAACTGGTCTATCGACAGTATTTGCACCCGGAAGAGCCCCCCATCTATCGAAAAGTGCGAGAACATCAACAGGATCTTTGATGAGTGCGATGTCTTCAAGTAATTTTCCCTTTCCTTCAAGGTGCTCTTCGGGTGATGAGCCCCAAAGTTTTCTTTCATACATTGCTACAGCTTGTTGTTTTTCTCTTTGTCTTTCAAGAAAATGAACTTGCTCCTCATACCTTTTTTTCATCTCAGGATCTTTGTCCATTCCATCTTCGTATGCAGCAACTTCTGCTTCCAGATTTCGTATATCCTCATCAAATGCAAACGCATGTGAAAATGCTTGTTCCCGATTCCGTTCGAAATCTCGAAGTGCCTGTTCTCGCTCAAGGTCTATCGATCCTTCTGTCGACTCTTCTTGATCTTCGACAGCAACACCACCCTGTTTATCTTCGTACGAATTAGAAAATGATTCTGGCATAGAAATATTATAAAAATAGTATACCTCTCAGTATAGCAAAAGAGTTTGCTATTTAGTCAAAATAACTGGATTACTATCGGTGATAAGTATGGTGTGCTCGCAGTGTGCAGCCTTTTTACCGTCACGAGTTTTGTATGTGTAGCCATCTTTGAGAAGGACAATATCCCCTTTGCCAAGCACGAGCATCGGCTCAATAGCGATGACCATGCCAGGCTTCAATTTTGGCCCCTGACCAGGTATACCAGAGTTTGGCACAAAGGGATCTTCGTGTACTTCATACCCTACCCCGTGTCCCGCAAGACCAAGTGCGAGTGCGAGGCCATAGCGCTTTGCCACCTGCTCAATCGCATAGCCAATGTCCCCAATCGTATTTCCAAATTTTGCGGCAGAAATTCCTGCAGAAAGTGATTCCTCGGTCGCTGCAATGAGACGAGCATCTTCCGGCGATAGGGTACCCACTCCCACCGTAATCGCTGAGTCAGTGATCATACCGCGGTGTGTAAGTCCGAGATCGAGGGTCACAACATCTCCTTCCTCCAAAACTTTTGGCATTTCGTTTGGTATTCCATGCACGATTTCGTCATTTACTGATACGCAGAGAGCGGCAGGATACGGACGTCGTACCCCTTCTGGTTTGTATCCAAGGAACGACGCACTGTCGCCACCTTCTTTAATCAGTTCCATCGCCTTTTCGTTTAAGGTAACGGTACTCACGCCAGGTACGACGAGGGTCTTTAGTGTCTGCAAAATCTCTGCGTGCCTCTTTCCTCCCTCTTTCAGAAATTCTATGTCTTGCGGTGTCTTAATCGATATCATGGTGTTATATTCCGAGACCTTTCACAATCTCTGCA
>JBKJKY010000079.1:0-2748 GCA_046597175.1 Parcubacteria group bacterium | reverse complement strand
AGCGAAAGTGCTTCGCTCACCGTATCACCTGCAAGGGGGCGCTTGTTGACCTGTGCGAAGTCTCGCGCGCGCTTCAAGAGATAGTTTGCAGTTCGTGGGGTAAACCTGCTTCTGCGGGCAATTTCATTTGCACCGCTTGCATCAATTGATACTCCGAGAATCTTCGCTGACCTTCGGAGAATTTCTTCAATTTCTGCTTCAGTATAAAATTCAAGTCGAAATATTCCTCCAGAGAATCGTGAACGAAGCGGGGAAGAGATCATGCCGATTTTTGTAGTCGCCGCAATTAATGTAAACCGTGGGAGCTCAAGCTGGATCGTGCGTGCAGATGGACCTTTGCCGATAATAATATCGAGCACACCGGATTCCATCGCAGGATAGAGCACTTCCTCAATCGTTTTGTTGAGTCGATGAATTTCATCAATAAATAAAATATCACCCGGCGCGAGGTTCGTGAGGATGGAGGCGAGGTCTCCCACTTTTTCAATCGCCGGACCAGAAGTGGATTTCATCTGGCTTCCCGTATCTTTTGCAATGAGGTGGGCGAGCGTGGTTTTGCCAAGCCCTGGTGGACCGTAAAATAAAATATGTTCTGGCGGGTGGTTTCTTTCTTGTGCAGCGGTAAGAAGAATGCGTAAGTTATTTTTTATACTACTTTGTCCAATATAATCATCCCACAGTGATGGGCGCAGTGTCTGGTCGAGAAAGTTCTGATCAGCAGGCTCGTGCGGTTCAGTTTCTTCAAAAAATTCTTCTTTTTTGTCGGTGCTTTGCATACAAAGTGCGGTAGTGGTGCTCTTGTAGTATAGCAATCCACGCAGTTCATTTCTATGAAAGCAAAAGGAGACAAAAGCGAGAGCACCATGCTCAAAAGGGAAGGGCCAAACCAAAAGGTTGACAAAAAAAGTTTTGTATGCTAGACTATCTGTGTTCGTGAAAAGACTCCTAGTTCTCCAAATCCAAAATATAAATCTCTAAGCAACGGGCCCCCCGGCTTAATCAAACGCATCAACGAGGACATTCTGGTTTCTGGTTCGTCCAGTGACTGGGGTTATCCTTTGGGATGTGTTGGACTTTTCATACGATTATGAAAAGTGTTGCTTGGAGATTTATGTTTTGGATTTTTTGCTGCCCAATTCACAAACTCTTATTATCTATTATTCACAAATGAGAGTGGTCTGCAATAAAAAACGGTGCAGACTATGCTACGGTCTCCAAGTCAATAACTCGACGGAGTTCAGAAAGTGAGGTGACACCAGAAAGTGCTTTGAGTACCCCATCTTGCTTCATAGTGAGAATGTTTTGTGGTTTTGCAGCAGCTTCAATCTCCCTCTCACTTGGATTACTGTTTACCACATCTTCAATTTCTTTTGTTGCAAGAATTGCTTCATAGATTCCTGTTCGTCCAACAAATCCTGTTTGATTGCACTTCTCGCAGCCCACTGATTCGAAGAGTTTTGTTCCGTCCACTCCTTCTAGATATGTTTTGTCCGTAATCGAGGCAAGTGTTTCATCAATAGTTTTCTTGTCTTCTCCAGCAGGAGTCGTTTCTTTTTTGCAGTCAGGACAGAGGGTTCGAACCAAACGCTGTGCGATTGAGATACTCAGCGCCGAGGTGAGCACTTTTGAATTCACCCCGAGATCAATGAGGCGAGGGAATGCGCCTGCAGCATTGTTGGTGTGAAGAGTTGAGAGCACAAGGTGACCAGTGAGCGCAGCATTCACTGCTACCTCAGCAGTCTCACCGTCACGAATTTCTCCAACCATAATGACGTCCGGGTCCTGGCGTAGAGCTGAGCGAAGTCCACTTGCGAAGGTGTAATCTTTGTCCGCGTCCGTCTGTGTCTGCACAATACCAGCAAGGTGATATTCAACAGGGTTTTCTATAGTAATAATTTTAATTTCTGAAGAGTAAATTCTCTTGAGGAATGCATAGAGTGTTGTGGTCTTTCCCGATCCTGTTGGACCTGTTACCAAAATCATTCCATTTGGCTTTTTTATTTCTTGTTCAAAGATCGCGAGCAAGCGCGGATGAATACCACGACCGTCGAGATCAACCGATGTTGCTTTTGGATTGAGGATACGGAGCACCACGGACTCACTGTACGTGCCCGGCAAGAGAGAGGTACGAACCTCGACATCACCATCCTCAATTTTAATGGAGAAGCGTCCATCTTGCGCTCCACCAATGTTTAATTTGAGGTTTGAAATGAGTTTAATACGAGAAAGGAGGAGTTTGAATGTATCTTGGTCAAATCGAAGAATCTCAGTAAGTACACCGTCGAGGCGGTACCTAAGTCGAACATCGTTTTCTTCTGGCTCAATGTGTACGTCAGATGCTTTGGTCGCGAGCGCACCAGCTAAAATGATTTCGAGGATTTTTGAAATGCGGTAACTCTTCTTTGCTTGCAGTACGGTTTCAATTTCTTTTTTAATATCGGGTACGCCGTTTACATTTTTCAGTAAATCAGAAATTTCCTCACTTGAAATATCAAGCGCACCACCTTTGGTTTCTGATGAATACGAAAGGTCTTTGTATCGCTCAAATACTTTTTGGAGGCTCGCGTGGGAGACCATAAAGACGTTCGGGACGAGCCCGATCTTCCTCAAGTCTTCAAGTTTTGCCATGGTGAGCGCATTGTTCGGTGAGATGATACCGACATCAACACGTTTGTCGATAATATTAAACGGCGCAATCTCAGCTTCTCTTGCTTCCGTTTCGTGAATGACGCGAAGTGCATCGATATT
>JBKJKY010000043.1:0-14726 GCA_046597175.1 Parcubacteria group bacterium | reverse complement strand
TGTCACGGTGAAAACTGTGGCAATTACCGCATCGCCACTCGTATCAACCCTGCAAGTGGGGGATTCAATGACACCACTTGTCGTTGTCACCACGACCCCTGACACACTCACGAAGAGGGTCACATGGCAGAGTTCCAGCCCTTCGAGTGCAACAGTGTCATCGACTGGCACTATCAAAGCAATTGCGCCCGGATCAGCAACGATTCGTGTGGTTGCGGTCGCAGATACCACCAGGTCCGTTACACTTACAGTTACAGTGACACCGAAAGTCACACCACCCCCAACTGGCGGATTTGTACGGAGTATCACTCCGGCTGTACCGACAGTGTCACTCAAGTTCAATCGAGATACGGTAATCCCAATTACTGTAGTTGCTGATGCAGGGGTGACAGATCGTTCGTATACCTGCGCTGCGGGAAGCCCGGCGCTGGTGATTGTGACTGATCCGGTCACGTGTCGGTTTAAACTGATTGCAGCCTATTCGGCAGCGATTACCAACGTGCGGATCATCTACACAGCTAACAAGCCGGGTGATCCGAACGTTAACGGTGGTGTTGTGAGTACTTTCGTCACGGTGATTTATTCGCCCTGATAAAATGAGATGAAGTGGTAGTAAATGGCGAGGACTCTTCGGAGCCCTCGCCATTTTTGTATGCGGTAACTATTTTTATGAGCATATTTATGTAACTAGAGTAAAAAATAAAGCATCCATGACATATCCCTAACATACGGTACATATGTCCTATAGGACATATGTACCGTATGTTGATTACCCTGTTGCAAGAAAAGCTTGCTCAGGTAGTCTGAATGTATAGGTGCCGTTTCTCTACTTTCCATGTCACACCAGAAAGTAACAGAAGAGCTTGCCCGCGGAGAGCATATCTCTATTACTAATTTTGTTGACTGTCTACTTTCTGAAGCAGATTCTGTCGGTGCCTCTGATATTCATATTGATCCAAAGATCCATAGCGTACGAATTCGTTTCCGAATTGATGGAATGCTGAGAGATGCTCACCATCCGCCAATTTCTATTCTTCCAGAAATAGTTTCTCGGATAAAAGTACTGAGCCGACTTCGCACCGATGAGCATTTTGCTTCTCAGGATGGACGCTTTCGGTACACCACGATTGATTCAGGAAGCATTGTTGATATGAGAGTTTCAATTATTCCAACATTTCATGGAGAAAGTGTTGTGCTGAGGCTCTTGCGAAATACACTGGAACACCAATCACTTGATTTGATGGGGTTTGGAAGCGGTGATATTGCAAAAATTACCACAGCACTCCAAAAGACGAGCGGAATGATTCTCGCGACTGGCCCTACAGGCTCGGGTAAAACATCGACATTGTATACATTAATTAAAATGCTCTGTTCTGACGAAATTTCGATAGTGACGATTGAAGACCCAATCGAGTATGCAATGGATGGGGTCAAACAGATTCAAGTTCAACCAAGAACAGGTCTCACATTTGCAAGTGGCCTGCGTTCCGTTCTCCGGCAAGATCCAAATATTATTATGGTGGGGGAAATACGAGATAATGAGACAGCGCATATTGCGGTGAATACTGCACTCACGGGACACCTGCTTCTATCGACACTCCATACGAATAACGCGGCAACTACGTTGCCGCGTCTTCATGATATGGGTATCGAGCCATTTCTTATTGCTTCAACGGTAAGTCTTGTAATTGGACAGCGTCTCCTACGAAAAGTCTGCCCTTCATGCAGGCTCGAGCTTGGCTTCAAAGAGCGCCAGGATAATTTTTTAATACAAAAATATTTAGATAAGGATAGTGGTCAGGCACTCTATAGCAGAGGGAAGGGATGTGAGCTCTGTAATCACAGTGGCTTTCTTGGTAGGTTCTCTATTCATGAAGTGCTTTGTGCGAGTGAAAGTATCCGCTCGGCGATTAGTAGAAAAGCTCCAGCGAGTGAGTTACACCAAATAGCATGCGATGAAGGAATGACCACAATGTTCCAAGATGGAATTTCAAAAGTATTGCGAGGTGTCACAACAATAGAAGAGGTATATCGAGTAACTCATGAATAGAATACGAACCTATAACAAAAAACTTCTGATACATTCCCAGAATATGTTTGGCGGATTTTTTAATACTAAACTTGGATTAAAAGCACAGATATTTTTTATAAAAAGATTATCATTTCTTATTCGTGCCGAAGTGCCACTTGTACAAGCCCTCCAAATACTTTCGCAGCAGTCTGGAGAAAAAATGAGAAGTACAATTGAGACCATTACTAGGGACGTATCAAATGGTCAGCTTCTATCGAGAAGTCTTCAAAAAAACGAAACGTTCCTCGGGGGCTTTGCTATTCAAATGATTCAAGTTGGAGAGCATAGTGGCACACTTTCGGACAATCTGGAGTATTTGGCTGAAGAGCTAAAAAAGAGACACACACTTCAGAAAAAAGTTATCAGTGCATTCGTATATCCCGTTGTGGTCTTCGTTGCAACAATCGGAATTGTACTATTTCTGATTCTCTATTTATTTCCAAAAATTATACCGGTCTTTTCCAGTCTGCACATGCAGTTACCACTTTCTACAAGGATGCTCATCGTTATTTCAAAGTACATCCATGACTACTGGCTCTCTGGAATTATTGGAATAGTTGGTTTGTTTACTATAACTATTCTGACTATCAAGAAAAACGAAAGAGTCAGGATGTTGTTTGACCGAGTACTACTTCGAGTTCCTTTGTTTGGCGCAGTCATTCAATCGTATAATTTGACTCATATAACAAGAATTTGCGGAATCTTGCTTCGGTCGGGACTGCCACTTTCTGAGACACTCCAAATCGTTTCTAGTGTGGTGCAAAATAGGGTATACCAAAAATGTGTCGAAAACTCAGTACTCGCAATTGGCAGGGGTGAGACGCTCTCATCCTCTTTAAAAAAACATGATGCCGTTTTTCCCAGTATTTCGATTCAAATCATTTCTGTGGGAGAGGCGAGTGGAAATTTGGCTAGCTCGCTTCTCTACCTTTCTGATTTCTTTGAGCAAGAAGTTGATGAGTTTACTAAGAATGTAAGCAATATTATTGAGCCGTTACTTATGCTAGTTATGGGGCTTCTTGTGGGATTTATCGCAATTTCGATCATTACTCCAATTTATGGAATCACCCAAAATCTTCATCCGTAATACACCAGGATTTACTCTGATTGAGATTCTTGTTGTAATTGCTCTTATCTCAGTCGTTGCGACTCTTTCAATTGGAATCTCAAGCACTCTGTATACGCAAAAAACATTTGATGATGAAGTAAGCGGAGTGCTGGTTGCAGTGTATCGTGCACGCAGTTTATCAATGAGCAATATTTGTAGAGGTGTTTCTTGTGCAAACGGGAAATCGCATGGAATATTTTTTGGAGCACACAATTACACAGTTTTTGAAGGTGACAGTTTTTCAACAAGAGATACCAGTCTCGATGAAGTGTCGACTGTACTCAGTGCTTTCCAGGGGTTGTCTGAGATAGTATTCGAACCACTCTCTGGCAATGTGGTTAACCCTGGCACGGTTTTGGTGCGTTCTCCAAATGGGCAAAGTTCTTCTATAGCTGTAAGTGGTGAAGGAGTAGTTAGCCAATGAAAATATTACTAAAGAAAAAAAGATCGATAGGGTTTTTAACATTTGAAATAGTACTCTCACTTGCTCTGATTACTCTAGCGCTCAGTGCCACCATCACCGTGCTCGCAAGTAATCAAAATTTAACGATAGACATTGGACAAGCGAGCGTCGCACTCGAGAAAGCTGAATTTCTTCTTGAGCAGATGAAAGCAAGCAATAGAAAAGATTTTAATTTGGTACATACGTCAGGATTTGTGCAAGATGGTGTGTTTACAAAGCGCACGCTAGTAAAGACACTGCAAGATTTTGAAACAAAAGAGGTAACTTCAGAAGTGAGTTGGAAGAGTTTTGGTGTTTTTGATCAGTTTATGAGGCTTTCAATGCTTGTTACGAATTCAGCATCAGCAGGGAGTGATACGTGCGACTCAAACCTCTCTGGCGACTGGAGTTATCCAGCAGTAATTAATTCTACAAAAAATTTTGCAACGATAGTTCAGGACCCAGCAAGTATATTCCCCATTACTGATATGGATGCGTATTTTGGAAGGCTTGTAGTGACTACTAACAATTCAAGTACTAATAAACCCACTGTATTCATTCTTGATTCTACTGATCCATATGATCTTAAACTTATTGCCTCCATTGATAACGATAGTGCAAACAACACAGGGGTTAATGCAGTGATTCTCGGGAAGGTCGCGGGGAAAACATATGCATTTGTAGCAAGTGCAAGTAGTTTTGTAAAAGGTCAGCTTCAGATTATCGATGTGAATCCTCCGTACTCTATTGTTACCTACAAAATACCAACAACAATAGTAAAAGGGTCGAGCACCCAAGGAGTGGGAAATAGTATCTTTTATGATAGCGGATATGTGTACCTGGGATTAAAGAAAACTGTTTTGGGACCAGAGTTTGATATTATTGATGTTCGTGATCCCAGTAATCCGCAATGGGTTGGGGGATATACCATTCAAAATGGAGTAAACTCCATCTTTGTAAAGGATGGGCTTGCATATATTGCTTCCCCAAATAATGAAGAATTAATAATTCTTGATGTTACTGACCCGACGAATCCCTATTATGTAAATGGCTATGATGCCCCGGACTCTATTGGAAATGGAAAAAGTATATATCGTGTAGCTGACACTTTGTATCTCGGCAGAACAGTCACCTCACTTAACCCTGAGTTTTTATTATTGGACGTTGCGAACAAAACACACATTCAGCCACTTGCATCAGTTGAAATCGGAAATAGTGTAAATGGGATTTTCATCCGAGATTACTTGGCCTTTGTACTTACGAATTTACAGTTACAAATATATGATATACATGACACAAATCAGATAATTCAATTTTCAAGTCCGGTCGCGCTGTCTTCTTCTGGTGGAAGCCCGGCACCTACCCTTGAGTGTGAAGGAAACTATCTCTATGTTGGGTCAAATGACACTTCTAATAGGGGGTATATATTAGTTGTTACTTCACAGTAGTATTAATAATCTCTCGGCTTGTGGTGTGAAAGCCCATACCTGGTCAGCGCCTCGTCGCGTCCAACTTTGTGCTCGACGATAGGCTGTACAGTTTCACCACTACGTAACCATTTCTTTTGGTATGCTCCGGAAGAGTCGTAATTTTTTGCTTGGAGCTCAGCGTTAAAAATACGAATAGGTTTTGGATCGGCTCCGACAGATGCTCCCCATTGCCAACCTCCATTGTTTGAAGTTTCATCAAGATCAATCAGTGCCGCCCTGAAGTACTCTTGCCCCCATCGCCAGTCTACTCCTAAATTTTTCGTCAGAATGCTCGATACAATCATTCGTGACCGATTATGCATCCAACCAGTTTTTGCAAGTTGGTTCATTGATGCATCAACGATCGGATATCCAGTCTTTCCTTCAATCCATGCGATGAATCGTTTGCGAGCAACACCATCTTCTACCCATTTTACCTTTCCGCGGAATTTGATTTGGAACTCAGTATCCATAAGTTCCATGTTGTGGAAATACAAATATTTGTAAAACTCTCGCCAAATAAGTTCTGAAAGATACGAGAATGCCCCTTCATGTGACTTCAGTACATCTATTTCTAAAAAGCTGGTATGGAAATGTTGCTGTATCTGCTTTCGAAGTGTGCGGCTCGAAACAAGTCCCCAGGCAAGTGCGAGGCTCATTCTTGAAGTTTTGCCTTTCAGTATTGTTTTTCCAATTTTTAATTCCTCAGTATCCTTTTCGAGAGAATCTCGATTGTCTTTGTATTCTGTAAGGAAGTCTGCTTTCAGGTATGCAGTAAAGTAGTGCAGTGCACCCACTTCATCTGTATACCAAGAAGATAAGTCAGGTATATCAGTATGCCGAGCAAGATCTACGTTCTTACCACCTATTGAAACAAATCGACTTTGGGAAAAAGCACTCCTTATAGCTTGGGTAGTATGAGGGGTAGTCGGGAGAAGCTTTGCGAGTATGTCGATATCTGCTTTTCTAAGCGGGGTAGCTGTTCTCGGATCTATCTTGGGTTTTATTTCTGCCTGTAAAAAATCTTTCCAAACGGCATTTTTGAAAGGGGTAAAAATAGAATAGTAATTTCCTTGGCCAGTTTTCGTCTCTCGATCAATTGTGAGAAAATCTTTGAATATTTTTACAGAAACTCCGTGTTTCTGGAGTTTTTTTATTTGTTTATAAAAATCAATCCATACATCTTCATTTACAAAAACGGTAATTTCGAAATGTTCTGCAAGTTCCAAGATTATATCGCCAGCTTTTCCTCGAGCAATGAAAAACTGAGTGAACTGATCAGCAAAAGAGGGGAGCGCCTGCGCAAGAAAATACCGTGACGGATAGCCAAATTGAGATGAAGGCTCTGCCTTCACCATGTAATCTTCCAGGATAAATAGTGGGAGGAACTTGGTCTTAGTCTTGACGCTCTCCGAGACAGCGTTCCAAAGCGCTGGATTATCTTCCAATCTAAAATCTCTTCGTGACCAGTACACAATAAGTTGCTCTTTCTTTGTCATTTCCCAGCCATTGTAGCAAATGGCCCCGAGAATAGGTATTTTGAGGCTCGCATGGTATGCTCGTTGGGCTTTTACTCATAATATAAAAAAATATGCACGATGATACACAAGCAACTCCAGTAGTTGCACCAGAACCAGCAGAAGTTACTGCTACTCCTGTAGAAACAGAAGAAGTTGTAGAAAAGGAAATGGAAACAGAAGAAGGAGCGGTTGAGGTTCCAGAACAAGCATAAAGAACAAAAAGACCGCTTTCAAGCGGTCTTTTTTTTGCAGATATGTTGTATGTTTTTGGTATAGTAAAAGTAAGGTTATTAAATTTCTTATATAAAACAGTTTTGTGTATACCGCAATGTACACCATCCATGACAAAGCGTAATAGTCCAAAATTTTTAAACAATGCATTCACGCTCATTGAAGTTATTATCTACCTTGCGTTGTTTTCTATTGTTCTCGGTGGTGCAATTGTTTCAGCCTTTACTTTGATTGAATCAAACGATCGAAATCAAGCACAGACTCGAATTGGTGAGGAAGCAAATTTTCTCCTTTCGAAAATGGATTTCTACTTCTCTTCACTTCAAACCATTTATTCTCCCGCTCCACAAATTTTGTGTACTCAAAATTGCACAGTTTCAATAGCAAGATACGATCAGCCAACATTAGTAACCTTCACGGAATCTCAAAATGAGTTATTTGTTTCTGAAAATGGAGGAATGCCACTTGAGCTCAGCAATAAAGAGGTGGCGATGAGGGCACTTCGCGCTCTACACATGCCAGCAGACAGTGTGACGAATAGGAGGATTACCATAACTTTTACATTGTCTGCAACTACGAGCAGGGGGGTGCCAATCTCACAAGATTTTGAAACCACCTACTATACGCAAAAATAATATGAAAGTATTCCTGACACGTATTCATCAAAGAACTCAGGGCTTCGTAGCTCTCATTGCAACAATTATTATTTCTCTTGTTCTCATTACTGCGGTTGTGGAACAGAGCCAAAATTCTTTTTTTGTGCGTGCAGGGCTTTTGAATCGTGAATTAAAAAAGACCAGCAGTTTTCTTGCATATTCATGTGTTCAAAAAGCTATGCAAAACCTACTGAGAGACTATTCGTATGTACCGCAAAATGGAGGAGATGTGATTCAGGTTGGATCTGATTCTTGCAGAGTACTGACTGCAGTACATGGCCAGGAGGATGCATACTCTCACAAGAAGGTAGTTACCGTATGGGCAAATGCTGTGCGGGGCGGAGCCTATACGAATATTATTTCAGATATTGAAATCATAAATCCGACTTCAGGCACCATTTCGGAACCATCAATTGTTTCGTATAAAGAAGTGCCAACGTTTCCATAAGTTGATATGCTTGTCTATATGAATGAAGAACGTCCGCCCTCATGGAGACACACCTCTGCGGAGAGGATTCAAAGCTGGTTTGCGCGATACGAAAAACCTATATCCTCAATATCACTCATTGGCGGGTTTATTGTTGATTGGATCACACTGCAGAGAATTGACACATTCTTTGAGAACTTTCTTGTTTCAATGAGACTGATGGTCGTGGCTTTTTGTATTATTTTGCTCAATAGATCGGTTTTGAAGAGTTTGCGCGGTAATGAGCAAGAGAAAGTTCACTTCTGGCTCATTAACATTTTGCAATTCGCGTTTGGAGGACTTATGTCAACGTTTTTGGTGTTTTATTTTCGAAGTGGAAGCATTTTTGTCAGTTGGCCGTTCTTGCTTCTCCTTGGAATTGCATTCGCGGCAAATGAGCGGCTCAAGCATCATTACTCACGAATGACTTTTCAGATATCATTCTTATTTCTAAGCATCTACTCATTTGCGATATTCAGCCTACCTATTATTGTGCAAACGGTGAGCCCTCTTGTTTTCATCGCAAGTGGCGTGCTGAGTCTTGGTGTTATCTTTCTCTATCTCAAAGCACTTCGTTTTTTTGTTCGGCAAGTATATGAAGATAACAAAAGAGCACTCATTCTTTCAATCGGTACAGTATTCCTTGTCGTAAATATGTTTTATTTTCTTAACATTATCCCTCCAATCCCACTTTCACTGAAAGACGCTGGTGTATATCATGAGGTGACGAAAAATGAGAATGGGAACTATGTTCTGAGTGGTGAGAAGAAAAAGTTTATTAATTATTTTGAATTATTTGAAGATGTCCACATCCGGGATGGTGGAAGCCTCTCTGTTTATAGTGCAATTTTCTCTCCAACAAAACTCAATACTGCAATCGTGCACAAGTGGCAGTGGTACAACGAAGAGACAAGAAAGTGGATTACGATGGGTACTATTCCACTTTCAATTATTGGTGGACGCGGTGATGGATTCCGTACCTATTCATCAAGAGATACATTGCGAGAGGGTGATTGGAGGGTCAGTGTAGAAAACGATCGAGGGCAAGTCCTCGGCAGAGTTCACTTTACAGTTTTCTATACAAACTCGGACGTACCTCTCGTCACCACCACCACTCTGTAATATTTGTTCTCACATATAATTTGGTATACTAAGTGTCTATTCATTAATTCAAATACATATGGCAAAAGGAAATAACTCAAGAAAAAAAGAAGCAAAGAAACCAAAGAAGGCAAAGAAATAGTTACTCGAGCAAGTCAATTAGTTCTCTAAAGCAATATATTCATGCCTCAATCATTCCTGTCCCAACTAGACTGGCGTTTTGCCACCAAAAAATTTGATACGACAAAGAAGGTATCAGAAACAGACCTTGAGAAAATTCTCGAAGCTATCAGAAAGGCTCCATCACCATTTGGCCTTCAGCCATACCATATGTACATTGTCACAAATCCGCAGATGCGAGAAAAAATGAGAGCGGTCTCCTACGGTCAGCCTCAAGTAACCGAAAGTTCTGCAATCATTGTATTTTGTGCGCGAACTGATCTGAAAAATCGAGTAGAGGAGTATGTAGCTACAGCTCACAGTGGCACTGATGCACTTGATTCTGGACTTCGGTCGTATGCAGATCAGAGCATTCATCCATCAGTAGACAATTTTACTCCTGAGCAAGCGCTTGCATGGTCTGCCAAGCAGGCGTACATCGCACTCGGTTTTGGTCTTGCGGCATGTGCTGAGCTCGGTATAGATGCCTGCCCAATGGAAGGATTTGAGAGGGAGAAAATTGATGAAGTCCTTGGTTTGCCGTCACATGTGAAGTCACAAGCATATATGACAATTGGCTATAGGTTAGAAGGTCCGACTCGTCCAAAAGTTCGTTTTAGTGAGGAAGATATTTTCACGAAAATACAGTAATACAAAACCTCACTTTCATGTGAGGTTTTTGTATGGTGCGAGTTGCTCAAATAGAAAAATGCGGTACTATTTGCCGGAATGAAAAAAACTACCAAGTACATCTGTCTTTCAGTAATTGCACTTTTCGCCCTTATCGGGCTTGTCTTTACTGTGGTTTTTGTTGGCATGCAATACGGTGTATTTAATGTGCGAGGATCTATTGCAGACCGTAACCAGTTTTTTACCAATCTTACTCCCCAAAAAGAAATACCTCATACGGATTCGCGAGTGTGCGAGAAAGATACTGATACTTTGTGCGACTGGAATAAAACTCCAGAGTGGAATGTTATCCGCGAAGGTTTAACGAAAGACGCTGATATTATTAATCAGGTTTCAAAAGTAACCGGTGTGTCATCACGTATGATTAGCGCAGTTGTTGTGCCAGAGCAAATTCGTTTTTTCACTGCAAATAGAGAGGTCTTCAAACGATATTTCGAGCCTCTTAAGATTCTCGGCTCACTTACTCAGTTTTCTCTTGGCGTCTCTGGGATTAAACAAGATACAGCACTCAGTATTGAAAACCATATATACGATAGTAGTTCTCCGTATTATCCCGGCAAGGATATGAGAAGTCTTATAGCCTATAAAGAGGGAGCAGACCACGACAGCGAGCTCTACAATCGTCTCACTGATTCCAAAAATCACTACTATTCATATCTCTACACAGCACTTTTTATCAAACAAATTGAGGTGCAATGGCAAAATGCTGGATATAACGTAACTGATAGTCCCGAAGCAATCACCACTCTTTTTAATCTTGGTTTTAGCGCTTCAAAGCCTAATGCCTACCCAATTGCAGGAGGTGCTCCTATTAGCACTGGTGGTAAAACTTACCTCTATGGTGAACTGGGAAAACTCTTTTATCGGAGTGATGAACTCACTGCGCTATTTCCAATATAGCTAGGGAATAGGAATGCTGTTTCCAGCAACAAATCCTGTAGTCCAGCAGAGCTGAAGACTGTATCCTCCTGATGGTCTATCAATATGGAGGAGGTCTCCCACAATATATAAGTTAGAGTATTTTCGTGACTGCATTGTCTTGAAATCTACCTCCCTCAGATCAACGCCACCACTTGTCACAATTGCCTTATCGAGCCCCAGGAGCCCCCGTACTTCCATATTCAAACCTTTGAGCACTTCAATAAGGCGGAGTCTTTGTTCTCGTGAAATTTTGTTGCACTGAGTGTCATCCTCTATACCAGATTTTTCTACAATAATAGGGCAGAGTGCTGAGGGTAGAAGACTTCCTAAACTGTTTTTAAACTTTTTATTGCTTTCATTTTTGAAAATTTCTTGGAGTTTCATATTGAGCATTCCGTGATCAAGCGAGGGGAGTATGTCGAGAGAAATAGTTACCGGTCCATATTTGAGTAGTTCACTTACGTCTTTGCTCATATTAAGTATCGTTGGTCCAGTAATACCAAAATGAGTAAAAAGAATTCTGCCTATGTTTGCATTTTGTTTTTGAGAGTTTTGAAGAAGGGTAATCTTTACTTCTTGCAAACTAACTCCTTGGAGTTTCTTCACCCATCCATCTGCTATTTCAATTGGAACGAGTGATGCTTCTGGTTCGTGAATGGTGTGTCCCAAATCCTTGAGCCAAGTGAATCCGTCTCCAGTTGACCCTGTTTCCGGTCTCGACTTTCCTCCTGTTGCAAGGATAAATGAATGAGCCGATATCTTCTTGCCACCACGGACAGTGACTGAGGTAATTGCTCCTCCGTCTACAGTAATCGAAGTAACTGGTGAGTCGGAGAGGATAGTTACCTGTCCCTTTTCCATGTAGTGCACAAGGGTGTTCCACACAGAAAGAGATGTATTACTAGCAGGAAAGACTCGTTTGAGAGCTTCCTCTTTTGTGTCCATTCCTCGTTCATGGAAAAATTGTAAGGTTTCGGCAACGCTGTACTGCGAAAATGC
This sequence comes from Parcubacteria group bacterium, assembly GCA_046597175.1. Classification (GTDB taxonomy): domain Bacteria; phylum Patescibacteriota; class Minisyncoccia; order Phycocordibacterales; family Zambryskibacteraceae; genus CAYLHJ01. The sequence goes on along the minus strand of JBKJKY010000043.1, from coordinate 2,893 downwards.
TGAAAAGAGAAATTTATCATTATCCTTGAATTTCAGAAGAAGTTTTCGCGTGTCCATCTCGGCATTGGTAACATTGCACCTTCCTCCGCCAGTAATGAGAAGTTTCTTACCGAGTGTATTGTTTTTTTCTATGAGGAGCACCCGGAGTCCTCGTTCGGCAGCGCGACCCGCTGACATCATTCCCGCAGGTCCGCCTCCGACCACTACCACATCAAAATCTTTTACCAGTTCCATAGTATTCGCATACTATCATAGAATACGAACCTTCGAAATTTATATCAAAAATGGTACTATCAGTTATATGTCGTACACGACAAATATCATAAAAGAAACACAAGATAATTCGTATTTTAGAAAGGTGCTATTTACTGGAGGAAAAAGTCAGTTGGTAGTGATGGATATCAAACCTGGAGAAGATATAGGGGTGGAAACTCACGAACACGTTGAGCAAGTTCTTTTTTGTGAAAGTGGGACTGGCGTCGCGGTTTTAGACGGCAATGAATCTCCATTTAATTCAGGTGATGTTGTTGTCGTCTCACCAGGGACAGTGCATAACATTAAAAACACTGGAAGTGTGCCACTTAAAATATATACCGTGTACGCACCAGCAAACCATATCGGTGGCAGAGTTCACACTACGAAAGTGGAAGCAGAAATTGACGTCGAGGATGAAGCGTTCGGTGAAACAGCGGGAACTCGATAAGTATGGTATGATAGCCATTAATTAAAATATGGCTATAAATATGACTTTATGGAGAGAATAAACGAACACATCAGTCAAAAAATTAAGCTTTGTATAGAAGAAGCACTTAGGAATCTCAGTCTTCCATCTACTGAATTTTCAATGGAGCACCCAGAGGATTATTCTCATGGTGATTATTCAACAAATGTTGCTATGGTTCTGGCTAAATCAGTACATACCAACCCTCGTGATTTAGCGGAAAAAATTGTTCAAGAAATTAATAAAAATATCCCAGATTGTATTGAAAAAATAGACGTAGCTGGTAGTGGTTTTATTAATTTTTATCTAACACGAGATTTTTTTGTGCAAAGTGTACAGGAAATAAATAGCTCGGAAAAAATTGGGACAAACAGCATACACAGTGGGAAGAAAATAATGGTGGAATATACTGATCCGAACCCATTCAAACCATTTCACATTGGCCACCTCATGACAAACACAATTGGAGAGTCGATTGCGAGGATTTTAGAGCACTCAGGTGCGGAGGTTAAAAGAGCAAACTACCAAGGTGACGTGGGACTTCACGTTGCAAAAGCATTTTATGGAATGCAAAAGAAGGGAATGCCGGAAGACATGAACGCTCCGGTAGAAGCGCTAGCCCAGTACATCGGTGAGTGCTACGTTCTCGGTAGTAATGCATACGAAGATGGAGAGGGTGCGAAAGAGGAAATCGAGATCCTGAACAAAAAAATCTATGTACGTACGGACAAAGAGGTAACTGAAGTGTACGACTGGGGATTTGAAGTAACAATGAAAGCTTTTGAGAATCTCTATAAGATTCTTGGTACAAAATTTACCTATTACTTTTTGGAAAGTAAAATGGCACCAATTGGTGAAGCTTTTGTTCGAAGTAACATTGGCAATGTGTTCGAAGAATCAGAAGGTGCAATCGTCTTTAAAGCAGAGAATTATGACCCAAAACTTCACACAAGAGTTTTTATAACCAAAGCTGGTCTTCCAACCTACGAAACAAAAGAACTCGGTCTATCAGAAGAAAAGCTCAAGGTTTTCCCTGAAATGGACATCTCACTTGTTATTACGGCACATGAACAGCTTGAATACATGAAAGTTGTATCAAAAGCTATCTCACTCTTGCATCCTGAGCTTGAGAAAAAAATGAAACACATTGTTCATGGAATGATGAGACTTTCAGGTGGAAAAATGAGTTCACGAAAAGGAAATGTTATTACCGGCGAGTCTCTTATTCGAGATACCATTTCTGAAATAGCAGAAAAGATTAAGTCTCGAGATCTCAGTAGTGATGAGAAGAGTGCAATCTCTGAAGCGGTAGGAGTTGCTGCGATTAAATACTCTATTCTTCGATCAAAAGCAGGAAGTGACATTATTTATGATATGGATCAGTCTATTTCAACAGAAGGGGATTCAGGCCCGTATCTACAGTATTCCTATGCACGTGCACGTTCTATTGTATCCAAAGCTGAAAGTGAAGGAGTCAAATATGATGCAGGCACTCCGACTTCGGAAGTGATTGAGGTAGAAAAGTTGCTCTATCGATTTTCCGAAGTGGTTGCAAGGTCCGCTACAGAATTTGAGCCACATTACCTCTCAACATATCTAATTGAGCTTGCCCGTGCATTTAATAATTTTTATGCCAATTCAATAATTGTAGACTCAGAAGACCCTACATCATCCTATAAAGTTTCTGTAACTGAAGCTTTTTCTCGAACTATGAAAACCGGACTCGAACTCCTTGGGATTACTGCTCCGCTTAAAATGTAGTAATACAGAAATGAAACTGAAACAAGAGTACTTTGTGTACCTGCTCCTGTGCAAAGATAAAAGTTTGTACACGGGAATAACTACAAACGTAGAAAGGAGATTTGGTGAGCACAAGAGTGGGAAAGGTGGTAATTATACACGCTCGCATTCTCCTCAGAAAATTGTATATACCGAGACTGGGCATACGCGCAGTAGCGCGCTCAAGCGTGAAGCGGAAATAAAACGATGGAAAAAGGAGAAGAAAGTATCATTGTGGAAAAAGTCTCATAACTCTATTGCGTAAGTATCTTACCCGCGGTACTCTGAATATGCATCTGTGCACGTTCACAGTTTCTATTATAAGTTCTTTTAATGTACATATATGAGACCAACGAGAAAAGTTCCCGGGCGGTTTTGTGTTAACAGGAAATG
>JBKJKY010000081.1:0-3369 GCA_046597175.1 Parcubacteria group bacterium | reverse complement strand
TATGCGCCCATAGCTCAGTTGGTAGAGCAGCTCCCTTTTAAGGAGATGGTCGTAGGTTCAATTCCTACTGGGCGCACAATATAAAAACAGCCTCAAACGGCTGTTTTTATATTGTGCGAGCCGGAGCGTGACGACGCGAGGCGGGTGAGAAGCGAATACTTGGAGCTTCGCAAGGCTTGTTCAGCTTGAGTAATCGAAAGCGAACAAGTGGACAGATTCTGTAAGAATCGCGCAAAAATTCAGTTAATGGGCGGTACAGTGACTGGCTAGTTTTGCCATCCATTTTTTTAAATTTAAAATAGTTTTTTGCAAACTACAAAGGCAAATCAAGCGAGTATGCACCAGCACCCGTGAAGAGAAGTGAAAGAGCAATAACAAAGAGGAGAATATAAAACACGATATTTCGTTTTACGAGGGCAGACTCTTTGTATTCCGCATACATCTCAACAAAGTTAATAATTGCAAATATGAGTGCCGCGGGCTGTGTGTAGAGGCCAAGAACGAGTGCCACTCCGCCGAGTATTTCAACGAGACCGAATACTGTTACCGCACTGTTTGATTCGGCAATACCGAATCCTTGGAAAAATGTATTCCACCTCGCTCGTTCTTGCCTGAGCGCTAGGTAGCCAAGGTTTATGGTAATAACACCAAGCGCGATGCGTAAAATCATTGGTGCAAGAAAGCTGAGCGACAGTAAATCAGGGAACACATTTAAGATTGGAAATCCATTAAGCATGAAAGAATAATAGCATAGGGGATGCGGGATATCGAAATTGGTAATACGGATAACGAAATCCTTGATATTGTGAGCAGTGGTAAAAACTAAAAAGCATCTACAATATCCGTCATCTGTATTTCGTTTTTCGAGCATATCCGCTATAGTGCCCGTATGAAAGAAGAAAAAAAGGCCTATCTCATACTCCACGACATTCGCAGTAACCAAAACGTGGGCTCACTCTTCCGTACTGCTGACGCAGTTGGTATTTCGAAAATATTTCTTACTGGCTATACTCCTGCTCCACTTGATAAGTACGAGCGACCGGTAAAAGAAATCGCAAAGACAGCGCTCGGCGCAGAAAAAATTATTCCCTGGGTAAAGACGAGTATTGAAGAGTGTTTTGGAGAGTTACGGAATGAAAGCGTTCAGACTATCGCAATCGAGCAAGGCGAACATTCAATTTCCTATCGTGAGGTGAAAGTAGAAAGTACTGTTGCGTTCATCCTCGGAAATGAAGTGACCGGAATTCCTGAAGAAATTCTTAATCTATGTGATGTGGTCGCTGAAATACCAATGGCAGGGGAGAAAGAGTCACTCAATGTATCGGTCGCCGGAGGTATAGCCCTCTTTCAAATGCTCGGGAAGTAGTCAGGATTATACTAGAAGCTCTGAGCTAAAAGCTAACACCTACAAGCTCGTTATCACCTTCTGATGCACCGAGCAGAAGTGCGCACTCCGTCCACCAATTATTTTGCGCTCGATGATGCCAGCACATCCTTTTTTGGTGCAGGGTTTTTTGGTTTGTCGGTATGCTCTGTGCTCATATTGAAATTTACCCGGAGTACCCTCGAGGTTTCGGTAGTCGGACATGGAGTCCCCACCGAAGTCGATACCTTTGCGGAGTATGTTTTTCATCTGTTTCCATATGAGTGAGATGTTTTTCGATGACAAATGTTTCACCAAGGTAAGTGGATGGATATCTGATGCCCAGAGGATTTCATCAGAATAAATATTTCCGATTCCCGCAACGACAGTTTGGTCCATGAGGACCGTTTTGATTTTTCCATTTGGTTTTTTTGCAAGTCTTTCGCCTAAATTTTTTGCTGTGAAAGTATCATCGAGAGGCTCAGGTCCGAGGTGTGCTAGATCAGGAGAGTGAGTGAGGTCCTTTGTATCAATGAGAGTTACCTTGGCAAACTTCCGCATATCAGAAAATGCGAGATGTCTCTCTTTATTATTTTTTTCCAAGGTAAACACGAGATGAATGAATTGATTAAACGGATCCGCAAGAGGAGAATTACTATCTGTTGCGTGCCAGTATTCCTCCATTTTTCTTTTTATATTTTTCCTCTTTCTTTTCGTGTACCTCCCATAGAGCAAATGCCCAGTCATCTTCATGTGGATGAGAATCGTCTTTCGGTTCGATAGGTGGATGAGTACGTTTTTAGCACGTCTCTCCGCCTTAATAATTTTGCTTCCCGATATCGCTTTTTTAAACACTGCAAAAAACTTCTTATCCTTAATTTGATTCTTACCTACATAGTGGGGCGAGTCATAGTCACTCCAGACATCAATTATTGTGGAACCTTTCACAAAATGATTAATACCATCTACGGTAGTTTGTACTTCAGGAAGTTCGGGCACGCCAGTTTTTCTTAGGAGAGGTAGACCGAGTTAGAAAGACCCAGTCCCGCCTCATTTCTGCTAATAAATTTCTATCTGTTCGGTAAATATACATCGACGTTCTGTATTTGTCTTGGGCCAAAAAAATTCAGGAATTAGACTGGGATTGATGAGTTTTGGTTCTATCACGCAAGCAGAGGCAGTAGTTTTTACATATACTCTTGTTATAATTCCTGTCATGAAATATATATCTTATTTACTTGTTGCGATAGGACATTACATACTCACTATTTTCCTAGGACTTGTGTGGTTTGGTTACGGAATGGAAGCTTTTGACATGGGGGTTCAGCCTTTTGGCTTAGTATATTTCTCTCTAGATATTTTAGTTAAGGTTTTGATGTTTCCGTTCGCTCTGCTTAATAATGAAATTACTTTGTTTAGAGGATCGTTAGGATATCTAGCCTTTATTGCGGATAGTCTTCTTTGGTCTTGGACAATCATTTATATTTACCAAAGATTTAGAAACAAAAAGTCAATTTCAGTTTCTAAATAAACTTTCTTTAGTGTTTTGCCTGGAACATATTTCTGAAATAAGGCTGGGGTGGAGGTGGTGTAGATTTTTTTATTGCCTACGTAGAGTGGGTGAAGTAAGAAAGTACTCTTTCTTACTTCCGAACCGAGGAGAGCAAAAAGAGGATTACGTACCCCGTGGCTCTGCCAAGATTACGAGTGTTCGAAGCGAATCATGTAATCAGAGCTCTGCTCTGGGGTTTAATACCTCTTACTTCAAAACTTTCTCCAATTCTTCTCGAGCTACTTTTGCATCATCCCACGGGAGTTTTTTGCTCTTTGCGACAGACATATATTGCTGAGATCCCATACCAGAGAGAAGTACTACGCTTTGCGGTGTCGCTTGCCTCAGTGCTTCGGCAATTGCTTCTCGTCTATCAACAATAATTTTCGGAATGTGTTTGGTAATTCCTTTTTCCATATCAGCAATAATCTTTTTCGGATCTTCATCGTACGGA
>JBKJKY010000032.1:0-31935 GCA_046597175.1 Parcubacteria group bacterium | reverse complement strand
GTTTTAAGACCATTTACTGTTTGCACAAGTAAAAAGAGTGCGAGGATAATAATCGCCGGTGATAAGTATTTTTTATAATTTTGATTTGTGTCCATACAGGTATATTTATTAATAACTCTTACATAACAACTATTATATAAGACGAACGGCACTTCTTTATCTTACACCTCTTCTGCTAATTCGTAGGCATCAGCAACATTTTCAAAAAGAGAAAGGACCGTCATAGGGCCGACTCCGCCAGGAACAGGCGTTATCGCAGAAGCAACAGGCTCTACTTCCTCAAAATCTACATCCCCCACAATCCGAGCTTCGCCATCCGCATCAATTCGAGAAATACCTACATCAATAATGACCGCTCCGGGCTTAATCATGCCAGACATGAGAAACCCAGGCTTACCCACTGCCACCACAACAATATCAGCACTTTTCGTATGGACGGAAAGGTTTTCTGTCTTTGAGTGAGCGACCGTTACTGTTGCATTGTGTGCAAGAAAAAGATTTGCTAATGGTTTTCCTACTAGGAGTGAACGGTTGATAATCACCACGTGCTTCCCGCTCAGTGGAATATCGTAGAAACCGAGAAGTGAGATTATTCCCTTTGCAGTTGCGGGTATGAAACGGGCCTTACCTTCTGCGAGTAACCCAATATTTTCTGGGTGAAGACCGTCAACATCCTTGAGAGGACTGATGAGCGCGCACAGATCTTTTGCATCGAGGTGCGCAGGAAGTGGCATTTGCACAATAATGCCGTGTATCTCTCTGTCAGTATTTAAAATCTCAATACTCTGTTTAATATCTTCAAAGGAACAGTTTTCACCAAACGTACGCTCTATGACGCGAACACCGATACTTTCACCAAACTTTTTCTTCTGATTAATATAGGTAGCGCTTCGCTCATCTGATCCAACAGAAATAATACACAGCGTTGGCTGTTCCTTGTACTGTGATATACGAGCGAAGAGGCTTTTTTTGAGCTCATCACGGACATTGCGCCCGTTAAGAATGGTTGATGACATTATGGTATTCAGCCTTCCGGAGAAGGATTAACGACAGTGTAGTCCAAAAGACTCCGAGCGCAAAGCCTGCCATAACATCACTTGCCCAGTGAACACCGAGATAGAGACGACTTGCACCAGTGAGTACAATAATCCCTATGCCCACTAGAGTAACGAGAAAATGGAGCGTATGGTCGGTAATTTTTTTATCAAGAAGAAACAGAATGGTGAGGAAAAATATCGTAACCCCCGTTGCGTGTCCGCTCGGGAAACTATTTCCAAACACGGTGATTCCACTTTCCGGTCGATTAATTGCAAAAGCAATTTTAAACAATGTTGAAGAAAGAAGACCAAGCGACATTGAGCACAGAAGCAACACTGCGTATCGCTTCTTGTGGAAAAACAGAAGCACCATAAATAGAATGATCGTAAGCACAAGGAGAATAAACGGATCGAAAACCGCACTAATTGCCTCCATGATCCGAAGCAGAGAATCGCTCGAAAAAATACTTCGCATAGCAAACACCCACACATCAAACATTGGTTGCACCCCTCTCGTTACGAGAAAAGAGAACCATAAGAATATGGCAATTGATACAATATTTAAGATAAAGAGTCTCCGGTGAACAATGAGAAAATCCATGGACCTATTCTACCAAACATTTCGAATAAAGAACTAGATTTTCACGTCTACTGGTATTTCAATTTGAACCTGATCGGGTTCACCACGTTCGATTTCTTTTTTTATACCAGGAACACTTGGAGTATTACTTTTAATTTCTGTCTGTGACTCTTTTTTCAAAAATTTTTCAACTTGAGTAAGGATAGATTTTGTTTCTTTTACATGTTCTAACTTTTGAGATGGCGTACTCGACGCATTCCCTGCATCAAACAGTGCTTTCTGAGCCCGGAGGAGTTTTGCTTCAAATGAAATGCTCTCTGTTTCGAATTCTGGTATCTTTTTCTTTTGAGCAAGCAGAGCTCGAACATTGTCTACGCTTTGGCGGAGATTTCCGATTTCTTCTGCAGAAACTAGTGCCTCTTCTTTTTTAAGAACGACAGGAGTAGTGACTTCAGGCTCTGGCGCAAGTGTTGCTGACATCATCATGGTGGTTGGAGCAATTTTTCTCGATTCTGTAGGATCCTCAACCGTGGCGCTAATTGGAAGTGCAACTTGTTCTTTTTCTGTAGCACTATCATCCACACCCCCCTCAAGCGCTCTAGTAATCTGATTATTAAGCGTTTTTGCGTGATCGGTTTTTATCTCTTGTGAAATAGTTGGGTCTGCTGAAATAATTTCTGCTTCTTTTAGCCTTCGCTCTGCGAGAGTAATCTGCAGTTGTTTTTTACTATTTGGTGACACAGCAAAGAGTGACAGGACTTTTTCATTAACACCTGTTTTAAATGGATAGAGAAATGCTCCGGGGAGTGCCTTGTCTGCAATGGCACTGAGTCCCCCGGTAAAAAAGAGTACTGCAACAAACGCAACACTCACGGTGTGGCGGTAGAAGGCTGAAGAAAAGATCATATACGGAGATGGTACAGGTCGCGCTTTCGTTAAGTTGGCATGAGAAATGAGCTGAGCTCGCATACTCGTGCGTTCAGCGTCTGTCATCCGAACAGACTTTCCTGCCTCTATTATTTTTTGTTCAAAATTATTCATGTCTATACTGTGTTTTTAATTTCTCCATAGCGCGATGCAGACGCACAGAGATTACGTTTTCTGACTCTTTTAATTCCTTTGCGATTTCTCCAATTCCGAGCCCATCGATATATCGCTTCACAACTAAATTACGATCTGAGTCAGGTAAAGTGTCGAGTGATTTCATTACCAAAGACATTTCCGCAAACTGCACGGTATCTACTGACGAATCCTCAGTATCGTATCCATCATCAAGAAGTGCGTCGAGTGATCCACTTTTTGATTTTCGATAATAATCAATAATCAGATGGTTCATGGTGGTGTATAAAAAAGCTTTGAAATTGAGGACGTTACTCCCTTTTGCCATATGATTCCAAGTTTTCATAAATGTATCCTGGACCATATCAAGAGCAACTTCACGGTTAGACACTCGAAAGAACGAATGCCGAAAAAGCGCATCTGCGAACTCTTCATATGCTTTGAGGAATGCCTCGCCTTCTGTGCTGTTTTCTGTATTCATAGACGGACTAGAATCACTTTACTTACACCCCGGTACTCCACCGTGCAAAGATGCCCGCAGGGAGGAGTCTCCCGGAAGCGCTCTCTTCGATCGTGAGCTCTCCACCCTCAAGCACACCGCCGTGAACCTTTCCTATCTTCTCCAGTGTATTTCTGTAACCAATCGGAGAGTACCCTGCTGCATATCCATTCATGATAAGAAATAGTGGTTTTGGGGAAAGGAGCTTTTCGCAGATTGCGACGAGTTCTGGGAGATTTTTTTCAATTTTCCACGGCTCCCCTTTTGGGCCATGACCAAATGCGGGTGGGTCCATCACTATGCCGTCGTAAGTATTTCCTCTTCGGATTTCTCGTTTTGCGAACGCAAGCGCATCGTCGAGTATAAACCGAATATTTTTGTCAGAAAGTCCCGAGCTTTCCATATTTTGCTTTGCTATACCGATAGAAACCTTTGATCCGTCTACATGGACCACGTCAGCTCCGGCCTTTGCAGCAGCGAGCGTTGCGCCACCGGTGTATCCAAATAAGTTGAGTACCGAAACTGGTCTACCTACGCTTCCCACCTTTTCCTGTATCCAATGCCAATTTGGTGCTTGTTCCGGGAAAATTCCGACGTGCTTAAACGATGCCAAATGTAAATTGAAAGTAATCCCTTCAATGGTGACTTTCCAGTCTTCGGGAATATTTTTACGACCATTCCACTCCTTGGTGAAGCGAGCATGTGCCGCTTGCCACAGTTCCCCATGTTTTTTATCCCACAGAACTTGTGGATCTGGACGAGAAACTACTATGTCTCCAAAGCGTTCAAGCTTAAAACCATCACCACTGTCGAGGAGTTCGTAGTCTTTTGAGGGGGTGGTTTTTAAAATTTTGGTTTCATTCATGGAAAACTCATTTTATCATATATACGTAGAAGGGACCCACATCGCGTAGATGTGGGTCCCTTGTGTGCTCACCGCAGTGAGCTAGTCTGCGTGCTCTGAAGATCTCGGTTCGAGCAACTCCCGAGCAGTCCCAACATGCTTCTTGTAGGCGGCGATCAGTCGATCGACTGCTGCCTGTGAGCCCATACGAGGATGGGCCATGATTCGCTGACGTGCGGCAGCGATGTAGGATGCTTTCCCCTCAGTGTCACTTGGCCAATGCGACTTCATGCAGTTGGCTTTGCCGGCCAACCTGCATGCCAACATCATGAGCTGGCTGGTCTCACCCATCCGAAGCTCTTCTGCGGAAAAAAGCTCAATTTCTTCCCTCGATGTGGGAATGTTTTTTGCCCGGACAGTTCCCCGACTGGGAACCGTCTCCATGCGTGTTGCAACGGTCATGCTTGGCCTCAATAAAAAATTGGGTAAAGAACTTATGTGAGCCGGATAGCTTCACAAGGTTTTAGAGTACTGCGAACTATCACGCTCGTCAAGTATTACGAGAGGACAACCAAAAACGTACCGATTACAATAACAAATGATGCAAAAATTTTTCGTTTCAAATTGTGCTCGTGAAATATTTCTCCGCCAATTACCGTGGTAAAAAAAGATGAGACTCGCTTTACCGCTGAGACAAGGCCGACATTAACGAGTTGAATTGCGTACATTTCTGACAGTCGATAGAGCACCGTGAGGATCGCCACAAACCAAAGATCCCTGCCACCCTTGCGAAACCCTTCTTTGATACCACGGATACCCACACCGAACACACCGGAAATGGAAACAAAGAGAAGTGCGGTGAATACATGCACAAAAAATATATACGCGGGAATTGCTACGGAGAATGAGTGGAGAATAGTTCGATCAAAGATAGCCCCGAGTGAATAGAAAAGAAGGGAAAGAAGAACCAAATGGATATACCGTGAATGCAAGAACGTTTTGAGCGGATCGAAAATACTCCTACCAGGATAAATAGTCAAGATATATGAACCAACTACCATACAAAAGATGCCAAGTGTTTGCGCACCCGATAGTTTTTCACCAAGCACAAAAAAGGCTAGGAGTGCGGTTGAGCCAGGACTGAGCGCTAAGAGCGGATACACTGTGCTCACTTCAAGATGCCGTGTCCCTTTGATTACCAAAAATGACGCACTGGCAGAAAAAAGTGCGGTGATAAATACCAAGAGAAGGAGAAAGCCGCTGAGCTCGCTCCAGCGGATGAAAAACACAAACGGAATCGAGCAAAACAATGTGAGCACTGAAAGCGAAGCAGAGAAATCCATTGCATGAACTCTCATCAATATCCGTTTTTCGACAACAGAACTCGCGGATAAGAGTACTGCACAAATGAAAGCGTAGATGAACCAATTCATATGAATATTCTACTCTAGATTAGATGTACTGAGTACGGATAAGTCGCAGCGCTTGGTCGCAGACCTCGGTGAGCGTTTTGTGAATTATGAGATTTGGATATTTTCTATTTACTGTCTCCATAAGATACTCACCATTTTGAAAACCTTCTTCAATACCGAGGCAAATGCTTGTTCCGCCACCAGTTTCCGCAAGTGTATCGCCGAGCTCAAAGAAAGACTGCTGAGCGTAATATGGTGACTCTTCACCTTTACGGGGTTTTGCAAACCAAAATAATACTACCCCGCCCTCTCGTGCGATATTCATATAGGACTGTTCCCATGCAATCTGCTCGATTACTTCCTCACTACTGAGTGGGACACTTTCATCTCGAGCTTGCCGAGGAGAGGCAATATCAACAGATTGATTTACGGAGAGGAGTCCTATGGCGTCGCTCTGCCAATCTGGCGCACTACGAACTGGACCCGCAAGGAAAATAACCGGGCCGAGGGTTTCTTTCTTATTTGGACTAATAAGAATTATGCCCATGTTATTTCTTTGGAATTAAGAAGCCTACTCCATCCCAGTATCCATCCCCATCACTGTCACGCTTGTTTGGATTTGATTCTACACAAGAAATCATGAGCATATTGTCTGCGAAAATACATTGTTCAATGTGATCAGTTAAGCCATCTTGGTCTGTATCCTTGACCATATCTTCGAGGCTTTTTTGGAGTTCTGCGGTAGTTGAAGCAGGATTGCGTTTCACTCTCCATTCCTCACTTGGTTTGAGTGAAATGAGTTTTGGGTTACCACTCCCATCTTTTACAAAAATAATGATTGATTTTCGATACCCAAAACCTGTATCAGAGCTAATTGGCATCAAATTAGTTTCGAGGATTCCCTGCTTTCCATCTTCATGGCGAATGACGAAGTCACCTTCTTGAAGCTTTGAGCCAGCCGCGTACACTGCATCCATTTTATCAAAACACGCTTTTTCTTGTTTTGGGTCCTTACACACATCTGAAAGTGCGTACGCATATTCCTTTAGATCTTGTATATTGTGGGTCTTTGCAGCAGTAAGATAATTACTAAATGTAGTCCACATACCTCGAACACTGTTTTGAGGAGAACTTTGTACCTGAGATACATTAGTTGAATCCTGAGTATCTACTTGGGGTGTGGGTGACTCTTCTATTTTTATTGGGTTTGGGGTGGTGGTATGTTTTGCATAATACAAACCTCCCCCAACTAAGAGCCCAGTAATAACTACGCCCATAATTATTTTTGTGTATGTATTCATATTATGATTTTTGTTTTCGGAGTTGAATAATATCTTCTTGAAGTTTTGCCAGCGTCTTCTCAATATCATCAAGTGTTTCGAGTTCGTGGAGAACATGTTGATCTTCTTTTGCAATTTCGACGACATCTTCCTGAATCTCATCAACATCGGTTTGAATTTCGTCTACATCCTCTTGAATTTCATCAATGTCTCCTTGAATCTCATCGATATCCTCCTCCACTTCAAGAAGACTCTTCGTGTTCTTGTTTACTGACATCTGAATAAAGATGGAGAGATAGATTGCCTCAAGGGAGACAATGGTAGTGAGAATAAGGAGAAGGGTGCTCCAGTCAAACCCCAGTATCCCAGCCAAGAAAAAAGCGATAAAAATCATTGTGTGAGTAACAAGCGAGACAGAAGACCCGATCCATGTCGAACCGGCGTGTGATATTTTTTCAATTGTCCCTTCGAATTTTTTTTGGGCCATACTACTTCTGAACTGCTTTAATAAATGAGATGGGCATAGAAACCCTCTGCTCTCCACTTGCGAAAGGTGCCACCTGGTACTCTTTGAAATAAAAAGTAATCATATTGTCTCGTGAAAGTGTGAAGACTGCAAAGTTATCTTCGTTCGGCGTTGTACCTTGTCGTATCATATCCATAACTGCCTCACTTCCCAATTGATTTTTTATATCGTTCATTGTGTATTGCGATATGCGATCGAGGTATCCTGGAACCCCTGAAAATATATCACCGAGCGAAAGTTCCTTATTGTTTTTAGCGTCGAAAGTAAATGCCTCAGCATTATGGCTCCCATGAGCACCCCCGACATATGAATATTCTCGCAGGAGAACACTCACAATCGATGATCCGAGCTGATCAGGTACCCAACTCACACGAAAAACATATTCCTCTCCCCCGTTCTTCTTGCGGGGGTGTGAGTTCTGCTCCTCTGAAACAGTTTTTTTGAACTCTGTAATTCGATCGAGAACTGATTGCTCAATCTTTTTATTAAAGGATTTTGATAATCCACCGAATTGTGGATATTCCGCTTCAACACTATATGTATCAGTCTTCTCTGATAGTGAGACAACCGTGAGTGGACGATGATTTGGATTTCGATCTACAAAGATGAGAAATCCTAGGGTACCGATAAGCGCACATGCAAGAACGGAGAATACAACCTTACGATCTACTCGAAGGTAAATACGGTGTACTAGGCCTTCCATATTATCTCGCTACAAGCTCGGTCCCCACTACTTCAAAAAGAAGTGCTTTTGGGATATCAGGAACTCCGACAAATGATGCATCGACAGCCCGCTCTCGTATATCAATCATTACCAGGTTATTGTGGGTAGTAATTTCATGAATGCGAATCCGGTCTCCAAGAAATACCGCCTTACTTACTTTTGGTGAACCGTCTCGTGAGGTCACCAGCGCTGCGTAGTAAAAGATTCCAGTTCCCCCTGCTTCATTTCGCAAGAGCACTACTGCATCTTTCTTACCATCACCATCGAGATCTGCATATGCTGTTCCACTTAACAGTGTGGTTGTCATGACAGCAGAACTACTTGCGACATTTTGTTTTGATATGCCATTTGAAAGCGTAATTGGACTTTCATCGATGGTGTAGGTTTGATTTGAAAGATTGAGATCTGATGATTCGACTGTGCTGCTTGCGCTCGGTAACTCAATCTGTGGAAGTTCTGTTTGTTTTTGTGCAACCTGTTTTGGAGCGCTTCTCCCCCACCAAAACAAGAGTCCAATAAGCACGAGTGCCGATATTCCGATAAGTATTTTATTTTGCTTTGAAAGTGTATTCATATCATTCAGAAATAATCGCCATACAATAATTAATACTTATAGTGTAGCAAAGAAATGTTGATATTTTTCTATTTTTACCCAAAAATTGCAGAAAAGCGATATTTTTTGCTCTAATTTCCCAGTATTCGCGCGCTTTAGCAGCCCAAAATACGATAGCACAACCTCCAAGCCTCCCCACCCATACCACCCACTTGGCGGTTAAACCGCCAAGTGGACTTCAATACCGCCGCAATTCCTGACTACGGCACCATCAAGGTTTTCTGGCGATTACAGCAAAACGGCCCGCCTATGGCGAGCCGTTTTGCTGTAATGTTGCATTTTGTCAATCAAGTTCGCGATCGCGAAGTTGATTGGCCTTTTTCTTCTTGATTCTTTTCTACCCTAATCATTCCTTTCTGCGTTCACTGAAAACTAACAACTAAAATTTTCCTACACTCTTTCCCCAATCTGTTGACGCCACATTGCAAAGTACAGCCCCTTTTGTGCAAGTAATTCTGCGTGGGTTCCTGACTCCGCAATCACTCCCTTTTCGAGTACATAAATCGTATCTGCGTGCATGATAGTACCGAGTCTGTGTGCAACGAGAACCACAATATGATCTTTGCCTTTCGTCACATCTTTTACCGTTTTCGTAATCTCCTCTTCAGTGAGTGAGTCGAGACTCGAAGTAGCTTCATCAAAGACCAACATGGTTGGCTTGCGAAGGAGCGCCCGCGCAATCGAAAGTCTCTGCTTTTCTCCGCCTGATATTTTTACTCCCCCTTCCCCGATGACGGTATCAAGCCCTTTATCTGCCCTCGCGAGGAGTGCTTGGCATGCACTTTTATTGAGCGCATCGAGACATTCTTCGTCCGTCGCATCAGGATTTACGAACAGCAAATTTTCTCGAATCGTTCCGGAAAAGAGTTGTGTGTCTTGTGTCACGAATCCAATCTGACTGCGCAGGCTCGCACGATCAATATCAGTTCCTTTGATATTGTTATACAGCACTGTTCCACTACTTGGCTCGTAGAGCCCAACCAAAAGCTTAATGAGGCTGGTTTTCCCCGAGCCCGATGGTCCTACGAATGCAATAGTGTGCCCCTTCGTGACATCAAACGACACATGGTCGAGTGCGCCTGTTTTGGCATGCTGATACTGGAATGAGACATCCTGAAATGAGAGTTGCTCGAGCTTGCCGACCGTCACCGCATTTTCTGGTACTCGCTCAATTGGAGTATCGAGAATATCTTTGAGTCTTTTTAGTGATACCTGTGTCTCACGATATGAGTTGATAACCGTACCAATTTCCTGCAGTGGTCCGAATACAAAGAATGAATAGACAAAGAGTGAGAAGAATTCACCAAAAGTAATAACCTTGAGGAAAATGAGCACCATCATAAAGAGTAAAATGGTGGTACGGAGGAGATTGATCGCGGTCCCCTGGATAAAGCTGATACTCCGAACATAGCGGAGCTTTTTGAGTTCAAGCGCTAAAATCTTTTCGGTCGTACTATTTAACCTGCCAATTTCCTGATTGGCGAGTCCAAGGCTTTTTACGAGTTCGATATTCCGCAGTGACTCAGTGGTAGAGCCAGCCAGGGCAGTTGTCTCAACAACAATGGTTTGTTGAATTGCTTTTATTTTTTTACTCAGGAAATAACTGAGACTCCCAATGATGGGAATAGTGAGACCGAATGCAAGCGCGATACCCCAATAGACATTGATTGCATAAATAGTTACGTAGATAAATCCGATGAGGGAAATAAAAGTAACATTGATTCCTGCCGCGATGAGCTTTTCGACATCAGCGCGCGCTTTTTGAAGAACAGAAAGAGTCTCCCCACTTCGCTGATCTTCAAAGACATGGTACGGGAGCGCGAGAGAATGCTTGACTCCTTCCGCATACAGATCAGCCCCGATGCGCTGAGTAACCGTATTGAGATAGTAATCCTGAAAGTTTTTTGCTACGCGTGATACAAATGCCGCTCCGACTGCAAGAAGGAGGAGCTTACCGACGCCGCGGAAAAACTCAGCCAAAGTATACTGATCAAACTTGGTCGCATAGCCATCAATGACGTAGCGAAAAATGAGCGGGTCAAGGAGCGAGAACACCTGGTTCACACTCGCAAGGAGGAGTACTGCGGCGCAAAGTTTCCAGTACCGCTTTAAGTATGAGATGAGAATCTCCATGTTACATTGCTTCCATATCGAAACCTCCCCATACATTGCTCGTACCGATTGCAGTATTTCCTGATGCTTTGATGTAGAGGAAGAGTTGCATCTTGTATGCTGGAAGCCACTTCAGAATTGTTTCAACGAGATACACTCCTTTTGTCATATCTCCCATCCTAAATAGATTAATTACCGTTCCGAGATCCTCTTCTGTCATACTCTCAAGTGTTGCTACAGCCTCAGCTAGGTGCTTGTTGAATACTTCAAGGAAGTTTTCTGGAGTGACAGTCTTCCCGATTTCAACAAATGGCATGAAGTGGCTCGTATCACCCTTTGCCACAGCCTCAATAGTTGCGGGAGTAACCATTGAAAGATACTGGAGAAGCTCGAGAGTTGTTCGTTGTTTTTCTGTTAGTTTATAGTCAAAAGTTCCTGCAGGGATCTTCTCAAATAAGTGCACAATGATTCGATGTTCGTTCTTGATTGAATCAATGAGGTTTTGTTTTGTATACATAGGTAATTAAAAGAAGATAGGAAACATAATAATGAAAACAGATACTAGTATATACCAGATAGTTGACTAATCAAGTAACATCACCCGAATGCCTACCACTCCCCACTTGCCCTCCTCTTCTTTTGAATAATACTCGTAGATTGCGTGAAGCAGGGATTTGATGTCCTCACCTCCAAATTTTTCCGGAGCATCTGCAGAATACAAATCCTTAAAATTTTTATACTCCATAAGCTCAGTAATTGTTACCCTACACTTTTGGGTTGTATCAGTGCGGAGTGTAAATTCAATTTTATCACCCTTGCCAAGAAGCCTTCGCTTCTCATCCTGAATACGTACCTCGATTGTTTGACGACCTGAGGCAATCCTTTCAAACGGAATGGGACTTAAACGCATACGGTGGATCATACAAGCAATACTAATCATTTCTATCCAAAACAAAAGCGACACCATTTCTTATCTGCGTACTCTACGTCGACAATAAAAAAATTCCTTCTTGGAGTAAATCTACCTGGGCTTTTTGCATATGAGCACCTGGGCGACATTTTTTCACAATACCAAACGCTTCATCATACGAAATATTCCTAGTTTTCATGAGATATGCACACATGAGTGTACTTGAGCGTCCATGTCCGTTTTTGCAATGAAGATACACCTTCTTTTTTTGTGACACGAGCTTTTCTAAGGTGTAGATACCAAATTGGAGCTGATCGATTGTAGGGACTCCGTGATCTTGTACTGGAATCCATATATAGACCTCAACACCATAGGGTTGGTCGATCCTCTTTTCTTCGAGTGATACATCGCACTGAATGTGTTCGTGTTTCAACACATCCGAAAGTCCTGCGGTACAGCATTGATTTGTTCCGATATAAATACCATCTACAATCTCGTTGTAATCAAGACCAGTTAAAAGCTGAGTGTGTACATGAAGTGGTGTTCTATTTCTACTGAAAAAAAGCTTGGGTGCATTCATGAATAAGATTCTAACACTAAACAAGCGGAGCAGTCATAGATTTACACATATGGTTTCGATTAAAGCACTTGAGTCTTACTGACAACCTACTCTACGTACGAAAGAAAGTCACCGTACCCGAGTTTTTGCATATCAGCTTTTGGAATAAATTTTAGTGCCGCAGAGTTCATGCAGTACCGCTTTCCACCTCTTTCTTTTGGTCCATCATCGAAGACATGCCCTATGTGTGAATCTGCGATCTTTGAACGAATCTCGGTTCGAGTGGAAAAAAAGGTTTTATCGACTTTCTCTACGACTGCATTTTGGGTAATAGGTTTTACAAATGAAGGCCACCCGGTACCCGAATCAAATTTGTCTTTCGATGAATACAAGGGCTCTCCTGAAACAATATCGACATAGATACCCGCATCATATGTTTTGTCATATTCATTTACAAAAGGCTTTTCCGTTCCTTCTTTTTGGGTGACAGAATATTGGAGTGGAGTAAGGAGCTTACGGAGTTCTGCGTCACTTGGTTTTACAAAATGCTCCCACGGGTGACTACTTATCGTGTTCATGATTTTTGTATTTGTTATGTTTGCATGTGAGGAAACCGCTGATACTTCTGGTGTAGGAGTTGGTACGGTGTTTGTCCCCCAATGCTTGGTAATAAAATCGTCTCTTCCAGAAGCATTCCGATAATACGAGTATCGAATCGGGTTCTTTATTGCATAATCCTGATGATACTCTTCTGCTGGCCAGAAGGTAACCGCAGGGACGATATACAGGGCAAGAGGTTTTTCATATATGTTTTTTGCATCGATTGATTTTACTACTGATTCTGCACGCAACTTTTCTGTAGGAGAGCTGAAGTATGCAGCCGATGAGTACTCTATCCCACGATCACCGAACGATCCACTAGGGTCAGTAGCATCACTATGGCGAATGACGTACTCAACGAGATTACCGTAGCTGACTTTTGTAGCATCATAGGTTACTTCTACTACCTCTCTGAATCCACGAGCTGCGTAGTCTTTATAGGTAGGATTCTCACCAGTACCCCCGGCATATCCAGATACAACTGTGATTACTCCAGTATATTTTTGCAGATCTGACTCAACACACCAAAAGCATCCCCCTGCGAGAATTGCCTTTTTTATTTGGGTTGAGGTTCCGAGCACAGCTGTGGGAGATACCTCTTCGGACTGACTCAGTGCAGGTGTTGCTGGAGTAGTTGCATTTGTAACAGTAGTTGTTGGCACTTCATACACAGTTTCTCTCTGATTCTTGAGGCTTGATACACCCAAGACTGAGCCAATAACGATAAGAAGGACAACTCCAAGAATGTAATATGTTTTCATATGTTAAGTATACTTTACATATTAAAATACGCAAGGGTTTTTTCTACTATGCAAAGAATGAGTACAGAAACTTGAGGGTGCGAGAAGCTCTTGGGGTAAGCTTTTGCGCCTGGTACTTCGCTGCGACCGCACGCACGATACGTGAGGCAGTAGGATATGGTGAAACCCTATTAAACAAATCGGCCATGGTGAGCCCTTTACTCTGGGCAAGCATGAGCTCCCCTACAATTTCTCCCGCGTTTGATGCAACCATAGTACCCCCAAGGAGGGTGCCTTTCTTACCTACAAACACTTTCAAAAATCCGCGAGCACCATCTACGATTCCTCGATCATCTTCTGAGACTGAGGCCGAGATTTCTTGAAAAATAACGTTTCGTTTTTTTAGCTCGCTCGCAGAAAGTCCAAAGGTTGCGACTTCTGGACTTGTGTACGTGACCCAGCCGAAATTATCTGTGTTGAGCTTCTTTTTTATTGGACTAAAGAAATTTTGAATTACAACCTTCGCATGAAGCTCAGCTGCGTGGGTAAACTGCAAACCTCCCGCAACATCCCCTACGGTGAGAATATTCTTGTTTGTTGTTCGAAGAAACTCATCAACTATAATTTTATTTTTGTCTGCACTGAGCTGTATTCCCGCTTTTTCAAGTTGTAAATTTTCAATATTGAGCACTCTTCCGATACCTGCAAACAGTGCGTCTGCGTGGACATGCACATCACCAGAAGGGAGAGCGACTACTAGCTCAGATGATTCAAAATTCTTTGTCTTTGCAGAAAGAAGTACGGTTATTCCAAGATTCTTAAGCTCTTCCTCCATAAAACTACTGACTTGAGGATGTTCTTTTTCAAGTAGTCGGTCTCCTGTGTGGACAATGGTCACTTGGCATCCAAGCATGGCAAATGCCTGGCCGAGCTCTATAGATATTGGTCCGCCACCGATAAACACAAATCTCTGTGGTAACACTTCCATATTGAACACCGTTTCGTTTGTATAAACTGGTACTTCTTGAATACCATCAAGCACGAGCGTTCGTGGCCTTGAGCCAGTTGCAATGACAATTTTTTTTGCAAAGTAGTCTACTCCGCTCACTCGCACGGTGTTACCGTCGATAAACTCTGCAGACCCGAGCACTACAGTCATGCCGAGCTTTCTAAAGTGCTCAGCGTTTTCATGCTCTCGAATAACATCCTGCTTTTCTCTTACATACGCCATCACTTTTTGGATATCAGCGCTACCCTTCGCTATGAGGCCGAACTGCTCGGCTTTTTTCCCTGCATAGATTTCTCGTGCAACATGAATAAAGGCTTTTGATGGAACACATCCATGATTGAGGCAGTCTCCTCCGATGCTTTTGCCACTTTTATCTATAAGAAGGACTTTAAGCCCAATGCGATTTCCAAATCCAGCAATATTAAGTCCGCCAGAACCAGCTCCGATTACAATAATGTCAAAATTGTTAGATTCTTTTTTCATAATATTTTCCAACGAGTGTAAGTATAATGATCCCCAAAATGCCGAACAAAATCTTACCTGGACTAAGAGATCTCAGTGACCCACCAAGATACACAAATAAGAATGTTCCTGGAATCATGCCAAAATATGAACCGATTATATAGGTACGAAGTGGGAGAGGCGTCACCCCGAGTAGAAAATTAATTACATTAAAAGGAAAGAGTGGTACGAGGCGCAAAAACAAAACCGTGCTGAGACCATGAGTCTTGAGCTTTTCACCGTACATGTTGATACGAGGATACTTCACAATAAGTTTTTTTGTGTAATCTTCAAAAAGATACCGAGCGAGAATACATGCGAGAGTCGCACCAATAATGTTACCGATACTTGCAATCAGCGTACCGACCCATACACCGTAGAGTGAGCCAGTAAGAAGTGTGAGTGGTGTACCAGGGAATCCAAGCGGCGCTGCGATGGACTGAAGAAGTATGAGCATTCCCGCAACAAGCACCGGATGAAGCGCTTTTTGATACTCTAAAGTTTTGAGAAGGATGAGGAGATCCGCTTTGTATACAAAAGCAAGCGTTGCACCAACGGCAACAACGCTGAAAATAATTCCCTTTGAAAACCGAGGACTCATGAAGATATTGTAACATTCCTTTTCGTTTTAATGAGAATGAGAATTCAAAATTGAATTTTTTCAATTCACTTCATAGTGGCACGGATAAAATTAGTTAAACGGTATTTGAAGAGAAAAATGATGTCGTGAATCATACTAGCTATTCCAAACTTTTTTATACAAAACAAAAGCGACACCATTTCTGATGTCGCCGTACTAGCTACAGGAGGAGTGTGCGTGAGTATTTCCCCCGATCTCCAATCCTCCCTTCCGCAATGTCACCAAGACATACCTGCTCGAAAGTGTTGACCGACAGTCCAAAGAACAGTGCGTCTCCCGGTCCTCGCAGGACCCGGACTTCGCCACGAACTTTGATCCGTGAAATTCCAGTTACCGCTGGCGTAGTCCACCCAATATACCAATAACCATTGTGTGAAGTAGGTTTAATTACCACATACTCTTTCCATCCGCTCAAAACGGGGATGTGGAATCGTAAAAGACCCTTTCTGATTGCTTTCCGTGATCCGGGAGTATGAACCATCAAGCTCTCCTTCAGGTGACGGGTGTCACCTCTTGAAAGTTTGATGTTGTTCCAGAAATGGGTTCGCTGAGGTGACTCGAAAGGTGCACCCGAGACCAAACGCATGAGTGGTGCCATGATCCAATCGGCAAACCTCTCTCGTATCCCCATCGGCGGGACCATGAGCTGTTTTTGCACACTTGCCTCAGTAGGTTTGAGTTTTTTCTTTATGAATAATACTACACCATATGGTTGCCGTCAATACAATTCTGTGATAGATTCGAACTCGCAGTTCCCGCGTAGTTCCTTTTTTACATTTTCGCTCGGAGTGAAAGATGGCTGACGAAGACAAGGTGGCTGATGCGCAGAAAGATGTGTCGGCAGCCGAAGAGAAGCTTGCGGATGCGCAAGCTGACGCTGCCCAGGAAGCAGCAGACACTGCCAAAGAGGCAGCCGAGACTGCACAGGAAGCAGCTGACGCTGCTCAGGACGCTGCTGACACTGCGAAAGACGCAGCGGATGCAAAGTAAGGAGTAACGATCAAACCCCTCGATTTGCCAAAGGCAAATCGAGGGGTTATTTGTTGTGGAATTATTTTCTGTGTTTTAATAATCGTAAAAATGATCAATAGATATACCTTTCAACTTGAGCTCTCGATATACAAGTGGTATATCGCCCACGGATACCTCGACAGTTATCCGATCAACATACTGCGCTATACCATTTTCGACTGAACACACCTCCGCATTGCGCAGAATCTCTTGACTACGACTTACTGCTTCCACTTCCTCTGTGTCCCGATACGTAAACGTGATACTTTGATTCCCAGAAATATCTGTGATTCTAAAATCTGGATTGTTTTTCTCTGCTTCAAGGAGAGCGAGGAGTGCACGAGTAAACGGTTGATAGTGTGGCGCACTGATTAGCTCGAATGTCTTCCCCGCATCTCTCGATACTACTGCGTATACAATGTCATCTTGCACACCAAACTTTGTATGAGTAGCGATTCGAATAATTGAGGAATAGACTGCTTTGATTCCATATTCAATTGATAGAAAAATTTTTCTCTCTCCCCTGCGAATATCTTGTTTCCATGAGTAGTTGCCAGTATTTTGCAGTGACCAAACCCCGCGAAACGCGGTGAAATATTTAAAATCATACCAAGGGTAATCATAAATAAAATCTGCGTACTCTTTTGCGATTTTTGCCGCGTATATATCTTCAGGAACCTGAGTATCAGATGCGACCCACTCCGAGAGCCTTCCGATCGTATTCTCATACACGCCTTTTATCGTGTTTTCAGCGGTAAAGCTCCAGCCAATGACGTTCAGAACCGTTCGATAATCAGAATTGTCATGACTACTCGATGCAGTTTTTCCTAAAACTAAACCATGCTCTCTCCAGTACTCATCATTACTTGCAAAATACGGAAACCGAGATGGAAGCGAGTCGTGGAGCACAGTTGCGTATTCATCTGCATTGTAGACAATGTACCACTCAGGCAAAGAGAGGTATGCGTTATCGAACGCCCGGTAGTACTGCGCAGTAGTACTTGCAACGTTTAACTCTTTTTCTTTCTCCTTGTAATAGGATAATTTTTCCTCACTATAGTATTTGTCCCACAGTTTGTTAGTAAATTTATTAGTTGGGTCGTACTGTTTTTTAATTTCGAAATACTCAGTAAGTCCTGGATAGGCTCTGTGGATTTGGTCGTCAGTCGCGTGGAGTTGGTACGGAAGGTAGTACGTCCCTTCAACGCTCAGTACTTCATCAATCATCTGACGAGTCCACATCCCCACCTTACTTACAGATTCAGCATCAGTTCCCTGTTTGTAATAGACAACGAAAGCAAAGCTTTCTTTTTTTGCCCAAGCGAGCTTTGCTCCTGCATCTGGAAATGCATGCCGAATAGAAACATTTATCACGTTTACGTTATTGTCATTAAAAACTTTTTTCATTTTTGGAACCCACTCGTCAAATCGTTCAACTGGTACAAAGTATTCTTGAAGTACATAGGTACTTTGATCTCGGTCTTTTGGCTCAAGCTCTGCGATGTCATAGCTCGCCTCATAATTTCGTGTATGAACTGGCGCAGTGCCAGTGTAGACAATAGGATCAATAATATATTCACGAATCCATCTGCCGAACGGCCACTTACTCATAATGACCCACGCCACACGCTCTTTGTAGTAATCTTGCAGACGCGGAATAAGTCGCTCTTTTGTGGTAATCGCTTTTTCTGTTTTTATCCACGAAACCGCTGATACATGCTCGAAGTTTGGTGGGTACATGTCCCCATTATGAAACAACGCATCGGGATTTGTGCGAATATTGTTTTTGAAATATTCCCAATATTTTGCGGTATCCATCTTTTTCTGCATTCTTTCTACGTGGACATTATCCGCGAGTTCTAGTGTGACATCGGTAATTACACCGATTCCACCCATACCACCAATTGCACTATAGAAAATATCTGCATGCTCGCTTTGAGAAGCGGTAAGGACAGTTCCATCTGCAAGAACTATTCTAAATTGTTTCACACTCAAAATAATCGGACCGAGTCCTACGTATCGTCCATGCACATTGACTGAAAGTGACCCCCCAACAGTGAAGTTGGAGTAGGTTTGCATAATTTTTACCGAAAGATTATGGGGATCAATATAATCCTGGATATCTCTCCACCGTATCCCTGACTGTACTGTTATTTCTTTTGTTGTAGGAGAGAATGCCAATATCGAATTATATTCACGCATATCTATCTGTACTGCTTTTTCACTCGCTGTTTGCCCACCCATACTATTTCTTCCCCCGCCGATTGAGACATGACTGTTTCTTTTTACCGCTTCAACTATTTCAGACTCAGTATGAGGCACGAGGATATCAATTACTGTAACCGGGTTTATTTCAGTAACGTCATTTACAACCTTACGTGCGGTGTTCGATTGTTCACGTTGTAGTTTATCTGGTATCGGGTTCCCTTTTGTAATCGCAAGGGTAACTGCAAAAGAAACTCCAACAATAAGGACAGCAAAAAGAAGGATCTTTAAAAAAAGGTTCTTCTTTTTAGACTCAAGATATATTCCCTGTATTTTTTTATACAGGGCTTTCATGCAATTCAATTTTTCGTACTGACTTTACGAGTGCATACCCGACGAGAAGTGAGATCCCAATGTGAGGAACGTTAAGCATAAAATTATCTATAACGCTTTGACCTGTTGCGAATCCATTTACTACAAAAAAGAGTGCGTCGAGCGTATAGTAACCTCCAATAACCATAAGGTATCGTACTGACCATCGATATCCAAGGAAGAACGCAAGGAATCCAAGGACTCCAGAGATTCCATGAGTGATATCATCAAGGAGCGAGATTTTAAACAGTCCAAACATCAACGACTCGAATGGTTCGCTCGTTGGAACCATTACTCCAGGAAAGCGTTCTATCGTGACAATACCGAGAAACATGACTGCTAAAAAGATTGTAATATATCGTACTATTTTCATATGTCTATTGTATATCAGTTTTGCAATGCATCAACGAGCGCAGTATCGAACTTTTTGTAATCCTCAATCATTGGTATATGCCCAACGCCCGGTAAGGTATACAAACGTACATCCGGAATATTTTTAAGTAACACCTCTGTTCCCCCAATTGGAGTAATCGTATCTTTATCACCCCAAATAATCCTCACTGGAACAGTAAGGTTTCGATAATTTTTTGAATTATTACTTGCATACATTAACGGATCGTTTATGTAGTCTTTGAGCCATGCAGATAACTTGTAGGTTACATGCTCTGTATTGAGGTATCTCGTATACACACCAAGAAGATCTTGGGTGATATTACTTTTGATATACACAAACCCTTTGAGCTGTGACATAGCGAATCTATCGTTGTGGATAAGGGCTCCGATAAGCAAGCTCCTGATAGCACCAGATTGAACGGGAGAATACTGAGATACACTCTTTATCTCATCAATATTTAAAACTCCATCAATGATAATAAGCTTTTTAACTCGTGCCTCATTATTTAGTACGTACTCAGTGACTGGGCCTGCTCCGTATGAGTGCCCGACCATGATTACCTGCTTCAAGTGTTTGCTTTCAACGAAAGAAGCAATCCTCTGTGACTGCGTGCCCCGATAGTATGATTTCTTTGAATCCGGAATACTGTAGCCAAAAGGTGGCAGATCTACTGCAATATAATTCATGGTACTTACCTTTTTATTCAGTTCGGTAATTACCCGCTCCCATGTACCATTCCACGAAGACAGTCCTCCAACAAAAATCACTGTAGTTTCTGCCTTATTATCAACTTCACTGTATGCGATTTGTTCTCCTCCAATATCAGTAAAATGGGTAGTAGTTGGAGCATTATCTATTTGATGTTTAGATTCTACATATTGAGTGTTGTACAGATAGAGTGTGCAAAGCATCATGAACAAGGTAAGAACAGCTATACCAAGGAATTTAAGTATTTTTTTAATCATGGAAATAAACTAAATACATGTGGAAGCAGAGATAGCTTTACTTACCCCGACCCCATGCGAATACAGCAATCCTTTAGTGCTATTATCCATGCACCAATATGAATTAGAGCTCTCTGGAATAAGGAGTGAGGCAGATATGGCCCACTTATCACCATTATTCCAACAAGAAATTTTTGCAATACTTCCGCCTGTACCATAAATTGTTAACAAAGTTTGAATTGCAGCACTTGTTTCTGAGTCACTGAAAGCAGTGTTAGCAGCGTAGCAATTTCCATTAGCAAAACTAGTTCCATAATTTACCATTGGATTCTTTGAGTCACCAAAAACATTGTGATTGTCGAAGTAGTCTTCCATACCTCGAAGAACGTTATCTGCCAAAATTAATTTAATTTTTTCATTTCCCACCCTCAAACTTTTGTTATTAGTATTACTTTGTACTGGGATAGTTTGTTCGCTACTTATTGTTTCAGAAGAAGGTGCTACTTGGGTAGCTTGCGGGGGTGTTTCTTCATTGGTTTGTATTGGAGTGACTACGGTTGATGTATCCGCATTCTTTTGTGATACATAATACACACTGCCACTTAATGCCAATACTACAATAACGATTAGAAGTGGAACAATAAATCCTTTTTGTATTTTTTTCATATATAGAGAGTATATCAGCTCGTCTCTACTTAAGTGACGCGGAAACTGAGCATGATTAGGAAGCAAGAAACTGAATCGTTCTCTCGTCGACATACCCATGTCGACTTTGTCACCACGCAAAAACCGGTCAAAGCCGGTTTTTCTGGGATGA
The DNA here is from genome assembly GCA_046597175.1 of Parcubacteria group bacterium. Taxonomy (GTDB): domain Bacteria; phylum Patescibacteriota; class Minisyncoccia; order Phycocordibacterales; family Zambryskibacteraceae; genus CAYLHJ01. The sequence goes on along the minus strand of JBKJKY010000032.1, from coordinate 10,547 downwards.
CGTGGTGGAAGGTGTTAGAACTGCGTTTGAGAAAAGAAATGATGTGACAGTTTATATTCCTACGTTTTAATTTTAAATAAAAAAGGTCCCAAGTGGAACTACTTGGGACCCTGAAACTATTACTCGACAAACAAGTGAGGTTCAACTAACTGCGGAATAGTAGCCAGATCATTATCTGATAAGGCAAACCATTCCCTTAGAGTCGAATGGCCGTAAATGTTCTTTGAAGCGAAATGCTTATGCAGCATACGCTCAACGGAACTCACATGATGGACCTCAAATGTGCTATGCCACTCAAACCTTTCTGCGGTATGAGTTTGATAGCCTTTTTTTCTACCTTCAAGGTTTGTGGTTCTCCCTATCTTGTAGATCCAACCTCTTTCCTTGCATGAAGCTTTTACTACATAAATATGTCCTGACTGAACAGCATACTCACACCTCCTGTGCGACTGCTCTTTCTCATACTCTTGATTTCTTTCAAAACCAAGGTATTTTTCACCAATTTCAGTAGCGAGTTTTTTTCTCGCTTCCTGAAACATGAATAGTCGAGTTTGATCAAAGGATCTTTTCGAGCCAGTTACAAACCAGCGGACTAACCAATCGACTCCACTTGGATCAAATGTTTCTGCGCCACCATGACCTACTTCTACCGAGTGATCGAATCGCACACAACTTTTACCCAAAAGAGTGTCTTCGTGTGAAGAGAATTGACGAAGAACTTTCATTTCGTCATCTGTGAACTCGAAGGTATCTGAACAAAATGTGTTCAAAACCCATTGCCAATCAACATTGAAACATCCAAAATGCATTAATCGCACTTTGAACTTCTGCTCTTTGGCAGTAAGAACGATGGCTTCCATGTTGCTCCTTGTTTGAGAAAGAATTATTCTAATTAGAATAGTAACATAAAAATAATATTAGTCAAATATCTGAGTGACCAGAGAGATTGGTCACCCATAAAATTCTACTGAATTTTTGCGATTCCTACAGAATCTGTACACCTTTTCTGTTTTTACTTCGAAAAGCTTGTAAAAACCATCAAAGGTCTTGCGAAGCTTCAAGTATTCGCTTCTCACCCGACTCAGCGCTGTAGCGCTTTCGTCTTTTAATTCTCTCACATAAGCAAGACCATTTACTTACTGGGTAACTAGTAGGTGAGTCTAGAACCTTCGATATAAAACAATGAAATCTGATGAGAGATTTAACTCTTTGTAATTAATTTGCCACTTAAGTAACCGAGTATAATTGTAAGTAGAAGTGAAATCATTATTAGCACCTGTAACCATCTATTTTCAAGATATAAATCTAAGCCAGGCTGAGAAACATGGATTATAAACCAAGGGATTCCAGTAATTTCAGGTGGTATTCCTAAAAATAATACAAACAAAATAGGAAACATTAGCAGAACAAAGATAACTATAGGTAGAGATGCTATAAGACACCAATTTTCGTATTTTTTTGTATTCATTTTTTTATAAACCAATTATACCAAATTATAAATCTATTTCTTATGAGTATGCTGGGGAATTGCTCATTACAGGAGCTGTCCCCTGTTTGGATTTTTCTGTCGCTTTCATAAAGCTCAGAAAAATACTCAAACAGGCTTCAATTCTCTCTCGTCGACATATCTATGTCGACTTAGTCACCACGCAAAAACCGGCCAAAGCCGGTTTTTCTGGGACCACTATTCGAACTTTATTATACAGCTCCTAGAAGACCAGGAATATATAGAGAATCTCACTTTAAAATATAACCAGATTAAAGCTGAATTAGACAGTAAATTATAAATTCATTAGATGAGTTCAAAACTTATATATTAAATCTCTTCTACCCTGACTCTAAAAAGTTCAGATTCTTTTGTTTCACCTGGAAAATACTTCTGGATTAAAGACGCTACCCTTATCGCATCCTTTTCTCTCAATTCAGCTCTACCAATCTGGCCATAAAATAATAGCGACTGTATCAATCCACGAGGGGAAATAACTTTCACTCGTTTTCCGTCTAGAAAAACATTATCTTCGCCCAACGTACCTGCGTCAAAATAGAGCTTCCCCGCCTTGCCATTCTCAAGCTGAAACTGGACACACGGCTCCCCGGTTTCAACATCAACCTCTACTAAACCGAAATCTGCTTTCATCATTCGATCACCCGTCACATATAGTTTGTATGGTTCTTGTTGTCCTGGCTCGACTTTTCCCTTTATATTAAGCCCGAGGTTTTCCAATCTTTCTTTCAACTCTCCTTGCTTCTCTTTCAGGACTAGCATGTCAACATCTGTATGTGGGTCTCTCACCTCTCCATGCATCAAAAGGTCTGCTGCATATCCTCCACACAAGAAAGCAACAGGATCTTCTCCAGCTAAATCGCCTATCAACTCTCGTTGTTTTTGTTGGATCTCTTCGTTAACAGCCTCATACTGGTCATGGGTAAACACACCTCCATCATCAGGATGTTGAGAGTTCAATTCCTTTGTTATTCGTTGCCCTTCCTGTTCAGCTTGTTCTTTTGTATAAAAAGTAGGCATTTCTTCCATTTATTAAGTATATCAGTTAAGAATAAGAATTTCTTAAACCAAATTTCAGGTCTATTATTTTGGGTGACTAGAGAGATTGGTCACGGATAACCTCAGTCTCGTCAGACTGAGGTTATCCGTGACCCCGACTCGACTATTTTTCCTACTAGAAAAATATGACTCCGTTTTTCAATTTTCTCACGTAAGCAAAACTGTTTGCTTACTTAGTCACCCAGGCACGACAAAGCCCGCACAAGGCGGGTATCATACCTGGGTGACCGACGGGGATCGAACCCGTAACAACCAGATCCACAATCTGGGACTCTACCATTGAGCTACGGCCACCATATATTTCCTATACCTCCATTCGACCTTCTAATGCATCATAATAATGTGCTAAGTGGTGGCAATTGTGGCATAGCCACATAAGATTTCCCACATTATTATTTTTCTTGTTTTGGTCAACGTGGTGCACTGCCAGAACTCGTACGTCTTCAGTTTTACAAAGATTACAAATTGGAATTATATTATTCCGTTTCATTACCCCTCTATACGAATATTTCCCATCAATCCAATTCGCATGTTTTGTGCCAATAAATACCGAGTTGCGCCACCTGGTCTGACAACTTTTTGTACAAAAATACGTCTTACTTTTTGATATCCGTAACGCTTTTTGTGTCTTGTAGACCTTTTTTTCGCAACTGTGGCAAGAAACGACTTCCCCGCTTTTCATTGCTTCATGATGACACTTTGCAGAGCAATATTTGCCCCAACCATTTTTAATAAAAAATGGTTTCGTTTTGAATTCTTTATTACAAAGTTTACATTGCACTACAACGGCCATATCTCAATAGTAAATTAAGATATGGAGTAAGTAAACACTTGGGTTTAAGAATTATCCACAAACCGGAGTTTTACCACTAAACTATAGCCACCATATACTTCTTTTGAAGTTCTCCATTTATACCACAGATACAAAGAATTGAAACATGGTAAGACTTGGGACTCCCAGCACAACATAGATTGCTGTTTTTTGTGGTCACGAATATTTTGTTTATCGTCATAAACAAAATTTCTCGACCCCGCCTCGACTGTTTTCTTTACTAAGAAAACATGTCTCCGGCCGGCACATTGTACAAAAAATCCCATGCAGATGGGATTTTTTGTACAATGTGCCCGGGACAGGACTCGAACCTGCAAGCCTTTCGGCGCTACCACCTCAAGGTAGTAAGTCTACCAATTTCTCCACCCGGGCATGTTTCGAACTCAGCTACTATAGCGGAAAGAGCTCCAAGTTTCAACCTATAACAAAAAGAGCGCTTCGGCGCTCTTTTTTTATTCTGCAGATACGGTCTCTTCGACTGTTTCAACTGAGGCTTCAGGGGCAACTTCTTCTGGCTCATCTTCTGTAGGGATTACCATTCGAGTGTTTCGCATCTGACGTTTAACCGCTTTGGCTGCTTGCTCACGAACATGGTAAAGCTTTGAACGACGGAGTGTTGCGTGCTTCACAACGGTAATCTTGTCGATCATTGGAGAGTAGAGAGGGAAAATCTTTTCTACACCCACGCCACTTGCTACACGTCGAACAGTGAAGGTAGAACCTGCTTCCTTGCCGTGCTTAACCGCAAGAACGAGACCTTCGAAAAGCTGAAGACGAGTTTTGCCTTTTTCCTGGATTTTTTGCCAGACTTTTACCGTATCACCAGAGCGCACATCCACTTTTTGACGTGCTACTTTGTCGACGGTTGAGGGGGTAAATGTTTCTTTTTTCATATAATGAAGTGGCCACTAATCTAACACAAAGAGTTTAAACCCGCAACTACGCTAAGCTCTGTATGGTTTTTATAGCTTTTTGGAAATCCTCCGGATATGGTGCGATTACAGAAATAAGCTCTCCCTTTGGACTTGTAAATTCGAGTGCGTACGCGTGAAGCGCAAGACGCTCGAAACCGAGAAGTCCCTTGTGATTTGGAGCATAGAGAGGATCCGCAACAATAGGGTGGTTAACGGCCTTAAAATGAACACGGATCTGATGAGTGCGTCCTGTACGAGGGCGAGCTTCGACGAACGTAACTTCTTTCGTGCGACTCAGAACCGTAAAATCAGTAAACGCTTCGCGCATTTCTCCGCGAGCACCACGTTGCGCCGACCAGAGTCTAAAGTCACTTCGACTCTTCCCAATTGGACGGTCGATAGTTCCTCGATCAAGTTTGAGGAATCCGTAGATGAATGCATGATACCGTTTTGCAACATCTCGCTCTTGGAATTGCTTTTTGAGCATATAGAACGCTTCTTGGTTTTTTGCGATAAGTAGCGCTCCTGAGGTTTCTTTATCGATTCGATGAACAATACCTGGCCTGTAGATGAGAGTCCCGGACTGAAGCTCGAGTGGTTCACCTACCTGTTTTGCCTCGGGATAGTTTGCGAGGACCCAATCAATGACGCTTTCCTCTTCTCGTTTTCCATCAGGGTGCACGATTAAACCGCTTGGTTTATTGATAACCACGACATCGGAATCTTCGTAGAGAATAGTTATTTGGGGAAGTAAAGACATACAGACAGTATAGGGAAAAAGTACGTATTGGGAAGTAATCTTGAAAAAAGTAGTGAATTAGTCTATTATCGCTCTGTGCGATACGAATGACGTATGCGCGATTAGCTCAGTTGGTAGAGCGCTTCATTTACACTGAAGATGTCGCAGGTTCGAGTCCTGCATCGCGCACAAAAACACAAAAACCTGCTAAACGCAGGTTTTGTGCTTTGTGCGAGACGGAGCGATGTTTCGTGAGCACACGAAACCGCGAGTCGGGGTCGAGAAATTTTTATTGTGCCGACAATAAAAATATTCGTGACCACAAAAGCGTTTGTGCGGTCTTTTTGTGGCGATAGTGAGCAATGGGATTGCTCACGGCAGGACTCGAAACCCGATTGAGTAGATTTTAAGCTTGTATACAAGGCAAAATCTCCAATCGGGGTACTGATCCTGTAAGGATCGAGGTTTCTTAGACCACGAGGCAAGGTCGTGAAAATTTCTTTTTGACGAAAAAGAAATTATCCCTGACCACACACAAAAACCTGCTAAACGCAGGTTTTTGTGTGTCTGCGTACTCAGGAATCTTCCATTACATGGACTGTTCAGGTTTTTCATTTTCTCAAAACAAAGCTTCTTGAAAATAAGAAAAACCTTTTCGATTCCTACACGAAGGCGCTCAAGCGTCTTCTCTCGGGCACATATGCAAAAATTCGCACATTAAGTGCGAATTTTTGCATATGTGCCCTCGGTAGGAATCGAACCTACATTAAAGCCTTAGAAGAGCTCTGTTCGATCCATTGAACTACGAGGGCGTAAGGACACAATAAAGGATAAAGGCGTAGCGAGCAACTATGGAAAATTTTCTACAAACTTGGATCCCCTACTCCTGCACCCCTATCGGGTACCCCATCAAGTATTTGTTTTTTAGTATCAAAAAATTTGATAACGGCGTCAAGATCTTTTTGATTTATTTTCTTTATTTCCGTAACTTGTGGGCCGTCACCTTGAAATAGCTTCCCTTTTGCAATGAGGACAAAGGTATACAACCCCCCTCCAATTGCAAGGAGACAAAAAAGTGCAAAGACCAGGACCATCTGCTTCCAGTCGTGACTTGCTTTTTCACTGATCGTACGAAACTCGCTACCGTCAGGACGCAGCTTTTGAAGTATTGATTTAAAATTTGGAATATTCATAGCTATCGCAACTTTAGGATACTAATAGTATATGACCCTTTCCACTCTTCGGCACTCCCAGACTTTCTTACTTCACTTGCCGTACTCGATGCGTTTGCAAAAAGAAGTTTGTCAGATGCAGACGAGAGCCCAAGCGATACCTGATCGACTTTTATTCGATATGGCAGATTTTCAAGTGCCGTCAGGAACTTCATAACGGAACTCCATGAACCAGAGGCGTCCAGCCTAAGCTTCAGCGTTTCTTTGAAATCATCTTTGATTTTGAGATCAACCTCGCTTGTAACTTCACCAATATTTAGTGTAACTCCATACTGCTTTCCGAGCTTATCGAGTGAGTTAATGAAATCAACAACTCCGTCCTTTGAGATGAAGAAGGAATCTACGCTTCGAAGTGCATCTTTATTCCTTTCAAGTGACACCTTTATTGATCTCACCGCTTCATCTTTCGTAGAACTCTGATTTGCTTCACTCGCAAGCACCGCTATGGTTTCATTTTGAGTTTTGATAACCCAAAAAAAAGATCCAAGCAAAACAAAGGCAACGAGCGCCGCTATGGCTGAAGCAATAAGTATTTTTTTTGTCTTAATTGCATCTTTCATATTAAAACTTTCCTGATAACTGAACGGTAAAGTTGGTGTTTTTATCTTTTGCAAAATTCGAAACGGGAAGATCTACTTTGCTATAGAGTGGATCTCCTTTCAAATCTTGTACAAATTTCGACAAACTCTCTCGATCTCTCGCCACACCAGTGACACTCATGACCCCGGAATCTTTTTCTCCTCCCCGACGATACATGAGTCCACTGATACGGATTCCTGTACCCCTTTTTGCAATAACATCTTCGAACAGATTGTGTGCTTGATAATCATCGAGGGCGTCTGCTATCATGACAAGCTTCGCATTTGTTTGCGCAACAACTTTACTCTGGACTTCAAGCTCGCTACCGCTGTTTATTTCTTTACTTCTCTCTACATCATCCGTTAATTCACTAATTCTTGCACGAGAAAGAAGGTATGAGGGAGTGATTGACGCAATCCCGATAAGACCGGTTGCACAGAGGAACATGCACACAAGAATAAACCTTCGAGATGAGTACTCTTTTAAAATATTTTGCTTTTCGCTTGGTGGTAGTAAATTAAACATAATTATTCTGTTCGCCTATGGAGCGCGAGTCCGATAGCGGTTGCATACGCGAGAGAATCTTTTTTGGAAATTTCGGGAATATAATCTCGGAGAGAGAAAGCGTTTTGCCACACATCAGCAACTCCAGTCTGCACTTCAAATGTTTGCGTAAGAAACTCAGCAAGCCCAGGCTCGAAGCCCCTTTCTCCTACAAGAAGGATGTGGGTAATCGGTCGAGATTTTTCATTTTTACGATCTGATTGCGCTTGCCAGTACAAAAATATCTTCTTTACTTCTGCACCAAATTCCGCGTATGGACCGGTCGCGGGAATGGCAACACTAACCGTTGAGGTAAAACTAACTGCGCCTGCATCAGAAATATAAAAACCTACTTTGTTTGAACTGATGTTAATAATGAGACAGACCCGGCTGTCATCCTTCGGCAAAATAGCCTTTGCAATTGCCTGTGACTCAATTTCAAAGTGAAATGGCTCAAACCCTGACGAGCGGAGAATATTTAAATACTCGGACACAACCTTTTCAGGAAGCACTGATACAGTAACTTTCGTACCAGGGCGACCCTGGAACGGCTCGGGTCCAACAATTGTGTAATCAAACACTGCTTCTGAAACAGAAAGGGGTACATTCTCCTCAATTGTCGCTTCGACACTCGATCGCAAATCTTCACCTGCGATACTTGGCACAACAGTGCTAAAGAGATAGGCACGTTCTTCCGGAAGACTGGTGCGAATATAGTGTAAATCATTTTTCTTTCGAAATGTTTCGAGTGCAGTAATGAGCTCGCGAGGCTTCACAATATTCCCCTCAGATATGTAGACATCATTAAAAGTAAGTGAGTCTGTCTTGTGAAGTGTCAGCCCTGTTTTGGTATGTGAAAATTCTACCAAGTGAAGTCCTTTTTCTGTCATTGAAAGACCAGGAGATGGCATCTCAAGAAATTTTGGAGTTGGAAAATAGTCAAAGAAGCCCGTCTTCATTGCGCTATTATATCAGAAGAAAGTTTTCTAAAACTATTTTGCAAGCGTCCCAGGAGGGATAACTTCCGGTGCATCAAAAAAAGCAATGTCGGTATCTGTGCTTACCGCGACAATCATTGCTTCGCTTACGAGCCCCATAATTGGTCTCGGCTCTAGATTTGTGACAAATGTGTATTGATTTCCAACGAGAGACTCAAGATTCTCAAAATATTTTCCAATTCCCGAAACCACCTGACGAATATCACGCTCCGGAGCAGCAGTCTCCTGAGTTTCCCCTTCTTCACGTTCCGCGGTAGGTGCTATTTCTTTTGGCCCAAAATCGACAGAGAGTTTGAGGAGTTTGTCTGACTTCTCAACTCGCTCCGCAGAGAGAACCTTACCAACTCTCATTTCTACTTTTTTAAATTCATCAAATGTAATCATGGGGGTAGTTTTCAGTTATTAGTTTTAAGTTTTAAGTAATACAGATTTTAGGGTACGTAGGTATTAGATACTTCCTTCCTCCTCCCTTCCTTCCTCTTTCTCTCGTTTTAATTTCTCAATTTCAAATTTTTTATGTGAAGCTAATTCATCATCCGAATTGTTTTCTTGTTCCGATTTTCGTATGTCGTGAGTCAAATTTCTCAACTCACTTTCTGTCATTCGATTTTGGTGTTTCGTATTTCGTGTGCGGTCAATATAACTTTTGAGAATAAGTGCTGCTGCGGATGCGTCGTGCATGTCATTGTGACCCTGAAGTTGCTCTGCCTCCATACTCGTCATGAGTTCTGGCTCAAGATATACAGGCAGGCCGAGATTATCTTCGATTTCTTTCTTTAGAGCGTGCACCTCCTTCATAATTGAATTTTCCTGCTGTGCATAGTTGCGAGAGTCCCCCATCACCACAGCTTCGACTCGCTCTTTTTTACAAATCTCTCCGATCTCAAAAAGTAGTTCTTTTCCTCCCGGAAGGACTGCCTTTGCAAATGCCATCTCGCCTCCATCATCTGATAGGGCTATTCCCACACGTTTGGCACCATAATCAATTCCCATGAGTTTCATGGGGTTACTATACGGGATGGAAAAGATTTTGGAAATCAATGAAACCAGCTAGATCGATCATCTAGATATGTTTACTCGAACATCAAACTGGTGAATAATAAACCTATATGAGTATTGAAACTGATCCAAGAATAATACCGGGGGGTTCCTTTGAAAAGCCAACCAAGGAAGAGCTCGCAGTCGGGAGAGTGTTTGAAAGCATCGAAACAATCGATGCAAATTTGGAATTAAGTGAGAAAGCGTTCTCGCGTCTCGTGCTCCTTGAACTGCATTCCAAATTTAACCACGACTCAAGACTGATTAAGCTCGGACTGCAAAATGTGCTTGAGAGAATTGCCGACAAAGAGCATGGGTACGGAATCACTACCGAAAGAATCAAAGAGGCATGCATGGCCGCGATAATTCATGATATCGGTAAGTCTGGCCCCTTATCCGCAACACCCGAAGAGCAACTCTCTGTTATTAGATTGTTTGCTGCCGAAAACTTAGAGAATCCACAGCAACCAGTGAAAGACGCTGTCGAACAGATATTTGGGAGTGAGGCAGAACAAATTCTTGCTGACCTTGAGAATTGCGGGATTGATACAAAAACTACGATGATGTGGCAGTTTTGGCAAAGTCACGCCAAGTGGGGGTACGAGATTATCGAGACAGAGTGCGAGAACTTGTCAGATGTAACTCGAGAAATTGCCATACTCCACCACGCAGATAAGGGACCCGCATTTAACTTTCTCGGAGTACCGATGGATCAAATTCCGAAAGAGTCACTCATTCTCGGCGCACTTGAAGATTGTGTGGATATTCTCAGACAACGAGCGATTGTTGCCCTTGATCAATATGAGGCCAGAATTCGAAGGGCGAAGGTGACTCACGAGGAAGCAATAGGCTGGGTACGAAAAAATGTGAATCGGTCATATGGTAGTGATGCGTTCATGAATGAAGTTCTCGATATTATGATGGAAATGGGTACGGAGAAAATTTTTGGTGGGATGGTGGTGTAGAGGTGGTATTTGGATGCTAAGAAGTAGTAGGCTGTTGGGACTGTTAAAATTTATTATTTAAATATTTTTTAGTAAATTACGTCTTTCTAGCTCCACTCTCTCATCTCTTAATATACGACCATCTTTATCTCTCACTGGCATATT
>JBKJKY010000080.1:0-6076 GCA_046597175.1 Parcubacteria group bacterium | reverse complement strand
ACTGGAACGAGCACTACCTGGAACACTGACCGTATCATTGTCGGCTCCCGTATTGGTTTTGGTTCTTCTGACCCTACTCAAATCTCACAGTGGCATTACGTAAGTGCGCTTACTGCTGCTACAGTAGTGTCTTCAAATACCAGCTTTTATATCCAATCCACCCCAACCGCAAACGGTACTGCAGGTGTCACCTCAAACGTCACTTTTTCTGCAGGTACTGCCTATGTCATTGAGGACATAAAGATTTTGACTACTACTACGAACGCCACGGCAACAAACGGGGGACTCTATATGGCCATGGGTGTTTCCTATGACGATTTTACCGTTGCAGGAACGACAATCGCAGCTGCAACAACTGTTGATAAGGTGAAAGCAGTATATCAATTGAATGATTCGGGAAATGCTGCAAACGCCAATGAATTGCCAGCGGGTGTTGCACTCGATGATTTGGACAGTTTTACTCAGCAGTTTTGTTATGTGATTGAGGTGCAAGCAGGTACTACACCACAAATTTTTAAGTACAATTTTCGAGTTGCGCTCGCCGGTCTCACTGCGGGAAGAAGTTTATCTGCCTTCACACTTGCCACTGCGCTCCAGACTGTAGTTGGGACTGTCTCACAAGCAAACAATGGGCGTGTGGGAATATTGAAGCATGGTCCTGGAGCTGGCGTGAAGTCTTTGTATTTTGTTACCACAACTCGCGTGTACCGTGCAGCTATAGCAAGTATAACGAGTGGCAAGCAAGTATGGATATCCGATTCTATGGCTGAAATTCCAACCGGGAGTGTACAGAGCTATAACGTTTCAAACGTATTGTCTGCCGTTGAAATCTCTGACCAAATCGACCGACTTATTATTACGGGAACTGGGGCGGGCACTATTCCCGCAAATAACCGTTCATATGTGTCGCAGTACAATACAATTTCTTCGCCATTTGATTTGCCGTTTGGTGTTGATACACGCCAAATTGATCAAAGTACAGCAAGCAATGATATTTGCCCGACACCAAGTCCCCAAGGTGCAGCGCTCAATGTTTGGTCTGAAGGTGGCTTTGTGTATATTTCGCGTACCGGTACTACTGCACTTACTAATCATCTCTACGCAGTTCCGTTTGGTGCTGACTGGGATTTTGCAGGAGGGTCAGTAAAACAACGCCTCATAACTCCATCACTTTCTACTCCGGATGCAAAAAACCTTAAAAGAGTGGTGGTGAATTCCGAAGATTACTTAGGTGGAGGAGCGCTCCGCCTCCCAACTGAGAGTTTCAAAATATACTACCGTACATCAGGAATTACCGACGACTCCGGCTCTTGGATATTGGTAGAAAATACTGGCGATATTTCAGGTGCAGTTGCTGGGACACAGGTTCAGTTTATGTTTGAATTTCGCACCATCGGTACATTCTGTTTGCCAGCGAGAATTTATAGTGTCTCCTGCATTTATGATGATGACACAACAGACAGCCATTACCAGCCTTCTGTTGCACAATCTTCTACAACAAATAAATATTTTGCATGGAGATTTTCAACCGCATTTGGTAGTACTGTTCCAACGCTTCGCATTCGCTTATACGATGCAGTAACTGGCGGGCTCCTCCTTGATGACACAACGACAGCATCTACCGCTGGACTTTGGGAAAAATCAACCGACGGAACAACGTTTGGTTCATACAACACCACCGATAAAGCAAATAACACTACCTACATTCGCTATACTCCAACCACGCTCGGCGATAATATACGAGTTAGAGCACTCCTTACCCTTAACTAGTCACTTTATGATTCACATTGATCAAGGACAAGCAATACCTGAAAACCCGAGCCTGAAAGTGTTTTCAGTTTCTGGTGACTATAGCGATAATGACCTTATTGAGTGTTGTGGACTTGATAACACCAATATTCCCGTTGCAAGTTTCCAGGCTCAGTTTATTAAATACGGTGGACTCGTATATCGATTTAATGAGCCTGAGGAGCTTGGTCAAGCGATTGTTGCGATTGATCCAGTTTCCACCCATGATTCAGCACTTCTTTTTAGTGAGGAAGAGGCAAGGAGATTGAAACGTCTTGCGGGTAATTTGTTGCCAGAAAATCAAGTTCTTGCTGATGAAGCAGTGAGCCCAATTGCGCAAGAAGCGCTGAGACAGGAGGCACTCGACCCAACAGTTATTGATAAAGATGATCCAGCAAGTACTCAACCAGCAATCGATGTTCCGCCTGAAAATTCTCTCGAAACTCCAGTTATCGTACCTCCTGTAATCGATACCAGCACGAGCACACCACCGATTATTGATACAGGAATATCAACCACAACTCCTCCCGTAATTGATACCAGCACGAGCACACCACCGATTATTGATACAGGAATATCAACCACAACTCCTCCCGTAATCGATACCAGCACGAGTACACCACCGGTAACCCCGTAACATTTGTATGGCACTTACTGATATCAATTTTCAAGAGGGTGAATCTCAAGACTTTATTCTCGAACGTCCTGTAGGAACACTTTTTGCTCCCATTGACATTCTTATTGAAGATAGCGGTTCACAGTATCTTGTACTTGAGACTCCACTTATAACTCCGGGAGGTGGAGGAGGTAATATTTTCATTATGTCAGAATAATATGGGAGATATAAAAGTATATATTGAGGAATATGGAGATTATCTGGAAGATGCCCGGAAAAAAATATATCGACTAGTAGTCATATTTATTTTGTTCTTCGCACTGGGATTTTTTCTTACGACGCCGCTCCTAAAATTTTTCCTATCCCTCCTTGTTATAAATGGAGTTACCATCACCACAACATCCCCATTCCAAATTGTAGATTTAGCAATGAATATAGGAATTTTGTGCGCAGTGATCGCAACTGCTCCGTTCGTCGTTCATTCCTTGTATATGTTCTTGAAAGATGGACTCCTTGAGCGGGAGAGAAGGTTTTTCTTCGTTCTTCTGCCAATTGGTCTCCTCCTCTTTTGCGTTGGGTTTATTTATGGTTTTGCAACACTCTATTTTGCACTAAAGCTCATTGCAGACGTTAATGTCAGCATTGGTGTAGTAAATTTGTGGGACATTAGCCGTTTTGTATCACAAATGGTTCTTACATCAACTTTTCTGGGCATCATTTTTCAGTTTCCCATTGTTATCACATTTCTTATACGTATGAATATTATGTCGGTAGAGTTTCTTAGATCAAAAAGAAAACACGCGGCCGTTCTTATCTTCATATTTGTTTCTTTACTTCCACCAACTGATGGCTTATCATTAATAATCATGTCTTTGCCACTTTTGGCAATGTATGAATTCACTATACTGTGCAATTCGTATAGGAAAGAGAAAAAATTATTACATTATCACACTAACTAAACTATCATGCTCGGAACAAAAGAAATTGTTATTATTGCTGCAGTCATTGTTCTCCTTTTCGGTGCAAAAAAAATCCCAGAACTTTCAAAGGGGATTGGTGAAGCTATTCGTCATCTTAGAGCGTCATTTAGTGATGATGTTACAGATGGAAATAAGAAAAAATAATTTTTATCTGCTTCTCGGACTGCTTTTTTACATGCCTAAATGAGATTTGAAAAAAACTTTGTTAAAAGTTTTACTAAATTACGTAAACTTTTGTTACTAAGTTTTTTTCTTTGCCCCTTGTTTACGTATGCAGCGTATCAACAATTTGCACCAGGTTTTGGTGTAACGATCGGTGAATATCTATATAACGATGATTTCACTGCTTCTACGGATGCTTGTACTCTCACGATAAAAGACCCTACTGGTGCAACTGCTGTAAACGCTGTCACTATGACAGCGAATGCTGACGGATGGCATTACTATTCTTTCACACCCTCATCTATTGAGGGAATTTGGCCTGCATATATGTCGTGCGGTACAGTAAATGTTGATCTGATTAAGCAAGATAAGAGTTTTGTGGTCACTTCTGCTATTGCTACTACCACAATTGCAAACGCCGTGTGGAACGTAGCAACTTCTACCCTAACAGCACAAGGTACTGTGGGAAATCAGATCCGTCTGAATCTTGATACAACCGTTTCAGGAGTAAATACAAATACGAACTCTGCTGTTCTTACTGCTTCAACCTCTCTTGCTGCATCACTTCCAGCCTCAATCTGGTCATACTCAGCTAGAACGCTCACATCACTCAGTGCCATTGCTTCAGATATTTGGGGAGCGGCGACTCGAACACTGACCGGTGCCGGCCTCACTTCAGGATCTCTTGCAACACTCTCTGACGTAACAACAGCAACCTCATCCCTTGGCTCTGCAATCACTGCAAGTACTGCTTCCGTCAATGCTACTGTTGCAACCGCCTCATCATCACTCGCAGCCTCTCTCCCTGCTTCAATCTGGTCATACTCAGCGAGAACCCTCACCTCACTGGCGTCAGTCGCATCTGATGTGTGGGCATCCGCAACAAGAACCCTCACTGGTGCTGGCCTTACGTCTGGATCTCTTGCAACACTCTCTGACGTAACCACTGCAAGTTCATCTCTTGCCGCAGTCATCAATGCAAATACCAACGCTCAGACATCAGGTATCACAAGTGCCGTAAATGCAAACACCAACTCTATTGTTGCAACGGCATCATCATCACTTGCTGCGTCACTGCCGGCATCAATCTGGTCATACACATCGAGGACTCTCTCATCACTCGGCTCACTTGCTGATGATGTATGGCTCTCTGCAAACCGTACCCTTACCGCAGCTGGCCTCACTTCAGGGTCACTCGCAACACTCTCTGACGTAACCACCGCAAGTACTTCAGTTGCAGCAGTGGTGAATGGAAACACCAATACCCAAACCTCAGGTATTACTTCCGCGGTTAACTCAAATACTGATACACGAGTCGGTATTGCAACCACTTCACTCGCTGCAGTCATTAATGCAAATACCAATACCCAAACTTCAGGTATCACGAGTGCGGTCAACACCAATACCAACACGATTGTGGGTAATGCATCATCATCCCTCGGTTCTGCAATCACAAACGCTTCAACATCAGTCGCAACCTTCGTAAACAGCAATACCAATACCCAAACCTCAGGTATCACTTCCGCGGTTAACTCAAACACTGACACTCGCGTTGGTATCGCAACCTCATCACTCGCTGCAGTCATCAATGCAAATACCAACTCTATTGTTGCAACGGCATCATCATCACTCGCAGCATCACTACCGGCATCAATTTGGTCATACTCAGCGAGAACCCTCACCTCACTGGCGTCAGTCGCATCTGATGTATGGTCTGCGGCAACACGAACACTTACCGGGGCAGGTCTTTCTTCAGGATCTCTTGCAACACTCTCTGACGTAACCACTGCAAGTTCATCTCTCGCTGCAGTTATCAATGCAAATACCAACACCCAAACCTCAGGTATTACTTCCGCGGTTAACTCAAACACTGACACTCGCGTTGGTATCGCAACCTCATCACTGGCTGCAGTCATTAATGCAAACACCAACTCTATTGTTGCAACCGCATCATCATCACTTGCAGCGTCACTGCCTGCGAGCGTGTGGAGTTATAGTTCACGAACGCTAACCTCAATGGCTTCTGTCGCGACTGATGTTTGGACAGCTGCAACCAGAAGTCTTACATCACTCACGCTTTCGTCCCAATCACCATGGGCAGTATCTATGTCTGACTTCAGTACTATTGTTCCTGGTGATACATACTTAGCGACAGTAAACACTATTTATAATGGCACACTCACAGATTCACTCGTTGTCCCAACCGTTACCATTTACGATCCAGGAAGGAATGTTGTGGTCAATGCTGCTTCAATGACTCGGACAGGGACCGGAACTTACTCATACTCATACGTAACAAGCGGAGGTGCGACGAGTGGTGTATGGGAGACCGTAGTAAATGCAAATGTTGAAACCGGAAAGACACTTCCTGGAAATGATTATTGGAATATCGCAGCAGCCCCACCACAAGTTATTATCAACAATATTGGAAATACAACGACTCCAAATATTACTGCAAACGCAACGATTACGAACGAAGGAACATTCGGATATGAGTATCAATATGAATGGTGTGTGGTAACAAGCATTA